>JALYPE010000459.1 GCA_030856525.1 Pseudomonadota bacterium
GTCGGGCACCGTGGCGGGACCGTGGTTGAATTCGACGATGCGGCTGATGCCTCGCGTGGAACGGATGGGGCCCCAGTTGTCTTCGCGGCTCAGCTGTATGAACAAGTAGCCCGGAAACAGCAGCTCCAGCGTTCGCAAGCGCTTGCCCCGCTGCAAGCGTTCGCCGACCAGTTGAGGGCAAAACGTTATGTAGTTCTGTTGCAGAAGATTGATCTGAGCTCGCTCATCTTGCCGTGGCTTGCACTGCAACAGGTACCATTTGGAAGGGAGGGCGATAACTTCTTGCATGGTGGGAGCTCCATACATAGCGAAGATAGTTCAGCAGGCGACAGGCACAGCTACGCCGTCGCGCTTGCCATCATGCAGCTAGTAGGCAGTGGACCATGGAGGCCGGTGAATCGTCAGAAAGAAAGCGTCAATAGTTATTGTGGAGAAGTTGATGTATCAATAATGCAACAGATATGTGTGGAGGCTTTAATTGTGCGAAACATCTGCGCGATGCAGTTCACGGCAACTGCTGAAATCGCCTTTTGTTCTATCTAAATTCATATTTGTAATGAAACGGTCATCGAGTTTTGTCAGGCCAAAGCTACCGCATGGTCGATACTTGCGACCCTAATTAAATAGCTTCGTGCGGGTCCTGACTGGCCGGGGGCCCAAGTAACAATGCAACACTTATAGGCATTCCCCGAGCCGATATAGTTATCGTCCAGTCTTGGCGAGCTGTCAAACGCTACAAGTCAAAAAGAATGCCTTTTATCGAAAAGCAAAATTGATGAACTGTAAGTCGTTGATGATTAAGGGTGTTGGTTTTCTGTCGGAAGAATTAAACTTTTTGCAAGTTTTGTAGTCTTGGCGATGGCTAACACAGAATGAAGTCATTGTGATGTCAGTTTAGTTGAGGACAACAGCCATGGTTAACGGATTGGGCAACTTGCAAGGTTCTTCTCCCCAACTTCGGGCACTTTGCACCTGATCCGGGAGCAAATTCAATCTATTAATCGGTGCAGCCGCGTGGTGGAAGCCTGAATTCGTCCCGCGATTGCACGCACCCGGATGTCAGGATTTCTTCGTGCATGTCATCTCGGCTGCGCCATAGCCCCAAGTCACCCGCGCCTCACCTTGATGTTCCCGGAAACTTTCGTTCTGACCTTGATATCGGCTGCCGCTGGCGGATTGATCGGCCGTCATCAAAGAGCGCTGGTCTTTATAAACGGCAGCGAGAGAAGGTGGCTCGGTTTGAAAGAAGGTCGCACTGACTGTGCCGTTGCGGCCACAGTCGTAGGTTACAGGCCCGGTCGAGTTGACAAGCCCGTATGTGCTTTGAACTTCAACGGTACGTTGGCGATAACTGCTGCTGATGCACGTGGGTTTATCGGCCGACTTCCAGCATTCATCGCGACCTTTGATCCAGCCGCGCTGTTCGGCTTTCAATACTTTGGAATCGGCACCGGCCTTCTTCAGAGCGGCGTTGTAGGCCGACGCCAGCCTTTGGTCCAGCGCGCCCAACTCTGGGGTTTTGCAGATAATGTCCTCGACGCTGCTGGGCATTTTTTCCGAGCATTTAAACGAGGGACCCTGTGCTGCGGATGCTGGCGCGGTGAATGCCAGCGCAGACAACCCGGCACAAGCCAGCGTGCGAGAAAAAAGATTCATGACTGCTCCTGTAGTGAAGCTGCACCGCAACCGTGCAGGTGTGACCCGGCATAGTCTCACAGGGATGGCTTTTCGCGGGTGAGGGGCAGGGCTCCAGTGGTTAATTTCAACAGTTGCCATGAATTTGGCAGGCAGAAAAGCGCCCGGTTCCCTTGCAGCAACCGAGCGTTCAACACTAGCGGTAAGCCGTTATTACGCCTGGCGCGCGGCCATTGCCGAGTAGCTGTTCATCAGGTTGCGGTAGTTGGGGATGCGCTGGGAGAGCAGGTTGCCCAGGCCCTCGATGTCGTTGCGCCAGTCACCTTGCAGCTCACAGGCCACCGAGAACCAGTTCATCATTTGCGCGCCGGCTTGCGTCATGCGATTCCACGCAGCCTGTTGCACGGTGGTGTTGAAGGTGCCGGAGGAATCGGTGACCACAAACACTTCAAACCCTTCTGCCAGGGCCGACAATGTCGGGAAGGTCACGCAAACGTCAGTCACCACGCCGGCAATGATCAGCTGCTTGCGACCGGTGGCCTTGATCGCTTTGACGAAATCTTCGTTGTCCCACGCGTTGATTTGACCAGGACGTGCGATGTAAGGCGCATCCGGGAACATCTCTTTCAACTCTGGCACCAGCGGACCATTGGGGCCTTGTTCAAAGCTGGTGGTGAGGATGGTCGGCAGCTCGAAAAATTTGGCGACGTCGGCCAGGGCCAGCACGTTGTTCTTGAACTCGTTCGGCGAGAAGTCCTGCACCAGCGAGATCAGGCCAGTCTGGTGGTCGATCATCAGAACTACGGCGTCGTCTTTGTTCAGGCGGTTGTAGGTGGTCATGGTGAAGTCCTTTATCGAGTGGGTTGGGCGTCGTTCAACATGGGCTCAGATTAAGGAAGTACGAGAACACGATAAAGAGCTTGAAAACGGTTTGACTGTCCACTCGGTTGGGACAATGGCCCGGCATCACTCCAGTGGGAGCACGACCACGAATTTCGTACCGGATTTGCTTTCCGAAGACACCTCGATGCGGCCGCCGTGAGCACCAACGATCTGATCAGCAATAAAAAGACCCAGGCCGAGGCTCGAATAAGGCCCGTGATCAATTGATGCTTGCGGCGAATAGCGTCCCATAGGATTGAAAATAAACGGCAACACCTCTTCCGGTATTACGCTGCCACTGTTGTGAACGCTGAACAGGAGGTTATCGCCCGAGACTTCCAGCGTGACCGTAACAGGCTGGCGACCATCGCCGTGTTGTACCGCGTTACTGATCAGATTGGAGAACACCTGCTCCAGACGATCGCCGTCGAACTGACCTGTCGCCCGTTTAACCGATTTCAACTTGATGTTGGTCTCCGGAAAAACAGTTCTGGATTCATCGACAATCCGCTCGCAGATAGGGCTGAGGTCTACCTCCTGTTTTTTTACGGGGATGCCCGGGCCGACCTGGGAGCGGGTGAAATCAAGCAGATCCCCCACAATCTGGCTGGCGCGCTTCACGCTGCTGTAAATCCGCGAGGCGATCTTGGTGGGCCGCGCGCCCAGATCGTCTGATCGCAAGAGTACGTCCGCGCCCAGGAGTATTGCGCTCAGTGGCGTGCGCAGGTCGTGGCCGAGGATGCCGAGGAAGACGTTGCGCGAAGCCTGCACCGCCATGGTGTAACTGTTGATCGACTCGGCGAGTGCCTGGTCGATGGCTTCGTTGAAGCGGATCATGTCTTCGACTTGCAGCGGCGTTCCGGCGGTCGCTCGTTTCATCCAGTGATTGATCACGCTCGCGCGCAGGGCACGGAATTCGGAGACGAATTGATCGATGGTGAAACCGGACATCAGTCGGGTAATGGCATGGGTCTTGGCAGCGGTTTCATCCGCGGACACGCCATGGCCCTGCGATTTTTCTACTTGCTCCTTCGCGGTCTGCTCTGTTTGCAGATCCGCCGCGATGGTGCGCAGCATTAATTCGGCGTGATCACGCAACGCTGCTGTATCGAGTGGCTTGCCAGGGGTGTCCATGGTCCGTGCGAAGTTTTCCCATTCCTGGACAATGTCTTCAATATTTTCGAGGATGAATCCGGATAAACGCATAGCTGTCCAAACCTGAACGTTGAACCGTGCATTGTGCTGGTTCGATGGTTCAGTAGAGCATCAATCGAGCTTGGGGTGCAAAACCGTCGGTTTCTCTCAACCCTGTGTGAGGTAAGCCGTTTATAAACAGGATTCAGTACGCCTTCATAATCTGGCGACACATTTGATTTCGATCATGGATGTGGACACGCCAAGTGCAGCCACTTCCACCAGCGTTTGAGCAACTTGCGGGTCTTCCCCATAGGCAGCGGCCCGAATTGCAAACAGTTCGTCCGCACGAGACAGGAAGTTTCTGATATCGGTCACAAACAAGGTTTCTTCGACAATATGAGGCATGTCAGCGCCGAAGGAATTCAACGTCGTTTTGACATTCTGGTACGCCATGCGAACTTGTTCAGCAATGTCGTTCTCACCGACGGTTTGCCCATTGGCGTCGACACTCAACTGGCCGGAGAGATAGATCCAGTTGTCGACCTTTACGCCGTCATTGATAAGCCGCTTGAAGGGGCCGTTACGTAGCAC
>JALYPE010000496.1 GCA_030856525.1 Pseudomonadota bacterium
GGCTAAATGTGCAGAGGCGGTAGAAGGTGAAAGCCCGGCCTTGTGCTGCAAATGGGTCACGCACACTCCTATGGCAGGATCGCCATGATCCTGAGGTGGGAAATTACTGAGTGGGTCTTTGAGCCACTCCATCATTTGCATGCGAGTGTCATTTCCCAGAGCTTTGAGCTGTTCGAGTATCATGGTCTGCAATGTTACGCTTTTTTCCGAAATGTTCAATGAGTAATCTTTTTGCCCGTCTCAATGATGTGGCAGTGATGTGTCAGCCGATCTAACAGCGCTGTGGTCATATTGGCGTCGCCGAACAAACCTCTAATATGTGGGTTCATGGAGCGCTCACGTACGTCCAGCAGTTTGGGGGGGGATGACATGGCATCCACTGCTCCTGCGCCGTTGGCAACGCTCCGAGCAGTAGCGCACCTCAGCCCAGCAGCGCGCCCATTTCTTGCGCCAGGCGAAAGGCAATCCGCAGACCGGGCACACCTTTACGGGCAATTCACTCTTCTTCAAAACGACTCCCCCGCATCGAGTTTGGCGAGCAGTTTTTGGCCCCGTTTCCACAGCCCTTGCTGCTTGGATTCAGTCATACGATCGAGGTTTTTATAGACCATGCTCATGCGCTGATTGCTGCGCAAAAGGTCGCCGTGACGCATTAGAAAATGCCAGTAAAGCGAATTGAAAGGGCAGGCGTCGTCCGTCGTGCTTTCACTGACTTTGTACGCGCAGTTACGGCAGTAGTTGGACATACGCTTTATATATTGGCCACTGGCGCAGTAAGGCTTGGAGCCCAAGTAACCACCATCGGCATGCATGACCATGCCCAATGTATTGGGTAGCTCGACCCAGTCGAATGCGTCCATGTAGATCGCCAGGTACCAGTCGCAAATCTGGCTCGGTGCGATGCCCGCCAGCAACGCAAAGTTGCCGGTCACCATCAGCCGCTGGATGTGGTGGGCATAAGCATGTTTCAAACTTTGGCCAATCGCTTGACCCATGCAATTCATCTTTGTGTCGCCTGTCCAATATAACTCTGGAAGCGGTCTACTGTTGCCAAACAGATTGCCGCTGGCGTAGTCGGGCATTTTCAGCCAGTAGACACCCCGTACATATTCACGCCAGCCAATGAGTTGACGGATAAAGCCTTCGGCAGCGTTTAATGGAATGTTGTGCGCCCAGTAAGCAGCCTCGACGTCGCTGCACAATTGACGTAGATCCAACAGGCCAATATTCAGCGCGGCGCTGATCCGCGCATGGAACAGGAAAGGTTCATCACTATCCATCGCATCTTGGTAGTCGCCGAAAGCAGCGAGGCTCCAATCGAGGAAGTAATCCCACAACGCTTGGGCATCGGCGTGGGTTACCGGGTAATCAAAAGTGTCGAGTGCGCCGTAGTGGGTGGAGAAGTTTTTTGCGACCAGCTCAAGCACTTCCTGGGTGATTGCATCGGCTGAAAATCGCACTGGCGAGGGAGCTCTCACGCTTTTGGGCAGTGCCTTGCGGTTTTCGGCATCAAAGTTCCAAGCGCCGCCGACCGGGCTGCCGTCGCCGTTGAGCAACAGACCACTCTTGCGTCGCATCTCACGATAGAAGAACTCCATGCGCAGCTGCTTTTTGCCTTGGCCCCAGGACGCAAACTCGAGTCGGGTGCAGAGAAAACGGGTATCGGTATGCCACTGGATCGCCAAGCCACAATTTTTTAGCGACTGCTCCAGGCGCCAGTCACCGCATTCTGTCAGGTGCAGCTCATCCGGTTGCAGCAGTGATTGCCAGCGCCGTAACTCGCCTGGCACCGATCCGCTATTTTGCGGATCATCGAGCGTGACGTATTGCACGCGGATGCCACGTTGCTGCAACGCCTCGGCAAAATGACGCATCGCACTGAAGATCAGTGCGATCTTTTGCGGGTGATGGGGTACATGACTGGCTTCCTCCATCACTTCGACCAGTAAAACCGTATCGCACTCGCTGTCCAGCCCCTTCAATGAGGCCAGGTCAAAAGACAGCTGGTCGCCCAAGACCAGGCATAGTCTGTGAGTCTTATTCATTCGACAGAGTCCAACGGAAGGTGACTCACCAAGGCGCAGTCAGCGGGAAAGGAATGCGTAACGACCCATTGGGCTCTTCACGTGAACCGCACATCTCGTCATGGACGCACTGCTGCACAAGCACGCAGGGGAATGGCGGGACAAACTGCAACAACTCACGCAGGTGATTGATGGAGCGAAGGCGCATAGGCTTTGCTTCATCGTCCAGCAGTGTGAACTGGCCTTGATCCAGCCCGACTCGCGCCAGATAAAAACCGCCTTCCAGAGACAGCAGTTCCAACTCTCGTACTTCGCCATTCGCGGCCCGTTCGGTCAACGCTTGCAGATTCAAGGTTCACTCCCTGCCTACCACGGTAGGCGTTCTCCGTTATAAGCAAAGAAATTGCCGCTGTCGGCAGGCGCCGAACGGT
Source organism: Pseudomonadota bacterium (assembly GCA_030856525.1). GTDB lineage: Bacteria > Pseudomonadota > Gammaproteobacteria > Pseudomonadales > Pseudomonadaceae > Aquipseudomonas. The sequence goes on from JALYPE010000496.1 coordinate 2,456, forward strand.
CAATCAGTGATAACAATTCGCGGGCAGCGAGGCTTGCGGGCCTGGCGGCAGAAGCGCCTTTAAAGGGCTGGGACAGGCCCGAGATGACGGTACCTGGATGAAGAGTCAGCAAGCGGGCCTGAGGGCGTGTTCGTGCTAGTTCGATCCCAGCCGTTTTAATCAACATGTTCAACGCTGCCTTGGAGGCGCGATAGGCATACCAGCCGCCCAAACGGTTATCACCGATGCTGCCCACCTTGGCGGAGAGCACTGCCATCGCACCACGAGGGTCAAGCAAGGGCAGGAAGTGACGCAAAACCAGTGCAGGCCCGAGTGTGTTGACTTGGAAAATCGCCTGAAGCGCATCCGCTTCAATAGAGGTGTAACTTTTTTCAGGCTTGATGTCTTCGCGATGAAGTAGACCGGCAGCATGTAAAATCAACTGGTACGGGGCTTCTTCAGCTAGTTCGGCGGCCGCCCTGGCGATACTGTCGGGCTTTTCCAGATCCAATCCTGGATCACTGTTGCGCCCCAGTTCACGAACAACCGAGCATCTTGGATCTTCATTGAGCAACTCACAAAACGCCGCGCCGAGTGCTCCACTGGCGCCTATCACCAAGGCACGATAGCCCTCGCCAAGGGAGTTCATCTTGAAGGAACTGTTCATTCAGCCTCTCCCGCAAACAGACACAATTTTTAGCGTTAACTTAGTCGCCCAATCAGTTGCAGGAACTCAAGACGCGTAGCAGATGACTCGCGAAAGACCCCGAGCATCACTGAGGTCGTCATCACCGAGTTTTGCTTTTCCACGCCCCGCATCATCATGCACATGTGCTTTGCCTCAATGACCACGGCCACGCCGGCCGCATCGGTGATGTGATGGATGGCATCAGCAATTTGTTTTGTGAGGTTTTCCTGGATCTGTAAGCGGCGGGCGAACATATCGACGACTCGGGCGACCTTTGATAGACCCAGTACCCTTCCTGTGGGGATGTACGCGACATGAGCCTTGCCGATGAAGGGCAGCAGGTGATGCTCACACAGTGAATACAGTTCGATATCGCGCACGATGACCATTTCATCGTTTTGCGATTCGAACAGGGCACCGTTGGTCACGTCTTCCAGACTCATCGTGTAGCCGTTGCACAGGTATTGCATCGCTTTGGCTGCGCGCTTGGGCGTGTCCAGCAACCCTTCACGCTCAGGGTTCTCGCCTACGGCGACGAGAATTTCACGGTAATGCTCGGCTATTGATGGGTACATTTAGACTCCTGGCAGCCATACTGCGCTTCATGTGGCGGAAATCCTTGGCAGTAGGAGGGTGCCTGCTGCGCACTAGAAAACACGTTGTTCACCAGATCAGCTCTGACCCAGGTTCTTCGTCGGGCCAATGACAAAGCGAAGTTTTCTAGGTCTGCTTTGTTTTCAAAGCGGCCCGCTCGTCTTGTGTGGGTTTTGATTCCGGCACCCCGCAACGGTCATCGACACAGCGACGGCGGTCATCAGGGTGAGGAAGCCACGCCAGATGGGGGCGTATGCGGCAAAAGAGGCGATACCCTAAAACAAGCAGCGGTCGGATGGCACGCCATGTCAATGGCGCAGCCCAAAACCCCAGGCCGGCGGCTCGCCAGCTCCACAAGGTGGCGTCCAGGCCGGTTACCCAGCGGCCATCGGCGAAACGGGCGTGCAGCGAGGACTGCATTTGCTCGAACGTGAACCCGAGTGCATTGGCGTCGAACGCACCGCTGGTGATGTCAATAAAAAGCAGTCGACTCTCTGTGGCGTGTCGAGTCAGGATCTTGATTTCGCGCGCACACAGGGGGCAATGACCGTCAAAGTAAAGCGTCAGTGGCCAGTTCTTTTCATTGTACATTTCCGACCACCCTGTATAGGTTTTGTACAAGATATGCTGAAAGAATTGGACTGACAATGGGCCCGCCCTAAGCCACGCTGAAAAATGCGACCTTCTGGGTAAGACGATCAGCAAGCTGCGCTAACTCCTGGCTGGCCGTTGCAACTTCACGAGAGCCAGTTGCCGATTGCACCGTTGAGCTATGGATCCGCGTGATATTTTGCGCAACGTCTTCGGCCACGACGCTTTGCTGGATAGATGCGCTGGCGATTTGGGCATTCATGTGGTTTATGGCGCCGACCTGCTGGCTAATTTTAGCTAACGCCGTCTGGGCGCTGCGGGTTTGCGCAACGGTGAGACTTACCAGTTCGCAGCTATTACGCATGGTTTGGGCAGCAGTTTCAGTTCCACTCTGCAGGGTGCCGATCATTTCGCGAATTTCCCGGGTCGACTCCTGAGTTCGATTAGCTAGAGAGCGCACCTCATCGGCAACAACTGCAAACCCTCGGCCATGCTCACCTGCTCGGGCCGCTTCGATGGCCGCGTTCAGCGCCAACAGGTTAGTTTGCGTGGCAATTGAATTGATTACCTCGATCACTATTTCAATCTCTTCGCTACGCTTGGACACCTGCTCTACCGTATTGGTGGTTTCAACCAGTGTGTTCGCTAATTGTTCGATAGCGAGAGTGGTGTCCGCAACGACGCGATTACCGCTTACAACTTCAGTATCGGCTAGACGCGTTGCGTCCGCTGCTTGAGATGCATAGCCCGAAACTTCATTGACCGTTGCCGCCATTTGCGTGATTGCAGTTGCCACCTGCTCGGCTTCGCGGGTCTGCAGGCTGATTTGATTGTTATTGGTGGACGATGTGGTCAACAGCAGCCTGGATGAATTGTTGACCTCTTGGGCCGCAATGCGTACTTCATTAATGGTATCGGCCAAACGGCTGAGGGCAGTTTTCAGGACGCCCATCACACTGTTTGGATAATCGGTAACAATCAGCTGTTGCAAATCGCCTGCGGCCAACCGTTGGATAGCCTGTGCCACCTGTGTCGGATCAGCACCCAGCGTTGATTTGACGAAGCGGATAATAGAGATCGCCAAAATGATGCTCAGCAGCAGCGCTATCCCTGTGGCCATGAGCATCAGTCCTCGAAACTCACTAGCGGTGGCTTGTACCGCACTGAGTTGGTTTTTGATCGAGGCTTCTTCATAGTCAATCAGTGCATTCACGCGTTTCAACCACTCGCTGTATTCACCGGAGGTTTGCCTCAGCAGCAAAGCCTGTGCACCAGAAATGTCCCCGGCGCGACGCAAGGCAATGACCGACTTGGTAGAAGCTAGGGTTTGCTTTTCAATATCTTTAATCGCCCGTAACAGCTGTTGCTCCTGCGATGTTACCCCTGCAGTTGCGAATAGCTGATCCATTGGCGTGGCTGAATCGGAGTAGGCCTGTTCTAAATTGATAACTTCATTGAGGTGGACGGTTAAGTCTTGATCACTATCCACCAACACTGCGTCTCGAATAGCAATGGCTCGGTTGTGCACGCTTCCGCGAAAGTTAATGGCGTAGCGTTGAATTTTCGCCGCATTTTCGCTTACGTGTTCCAGGGTAGAGTCGATAAAGCCCACACGTTGGATGCCCACGGCGGTGATCAGTATGAGCAGCGATACAATCGCGGCGAAACCAAGGCCAATGCGCGAGGCTAGTGAGATGGAGTTTTTCATTGCCTGAACTCTTAGATAGACCCTGAACGGGCAAGACGTAGCGGTTCTGTTTTGCTATCCATGTCAAGGGCTACATGTGTGCCTCTACCGCCCATTTGAATGTGACGAGAGCCCAGCGAGGCACCAGCGCGAGCAGCTGGTGATAGCTGACTGATGGCAGAATGACACAAATTGCATAAAACCTATACACGAATTTACTTTTGTATAGGTTTTATTGCTTCTCACATAGTCGAGCCACTGCTGGCATTCGTAGTCTGGTCGGTGATGCACAAAGATGGCGAGCGGATGGGTTCGTAAAAGCTAGGTGGCCCGATAAAGAAACTGGGATTAGTCAGCGAGAGCCCGGGCTCGTATGCTTAAAAGCGATGGTGAAACGACCAGACATTACCGAAAATTTGTAGTCGTGATTTTCGTGTTCTAGCGCCTGATCATCTCATGCAGCGTCGTCAACCACATCGCGTCATGACTTACTGCAAGCAGTCTTGGACGACCAGGTAAAGCACAGCTGGCGCGGTTTTCCTATTAATTTTGGTATCAAGAAGAATCTGTTGATTGCATTGGAACGCTTTAAAAACCCGCTCACGAAGAACTTAAGGCTGGAAGGCTTCTAGGGTGCGGTCGACTTGGTAAATGCAGGCACTGAGCATGATCTCAAAGATGCGAAACTCCTCATCTGCCGTCGCCTGCCTGCCCGAAAAGCAATGGGGCAATGACCTAATTCTACAAAGCGACTCACTACGCTGACCTCAGCTTCGGATCGCCATCAATCTCGCCCAAGCGGGGCTTTTGGGCCTACAGTCTTGAGTGTCGCTCACTGCAAGGAATACAAATGAACGCGTTGCCTTCAACCTCTCTGCCAAAGCACGTCAGCCTGCTGGGTTATGGCGGTCTGTTGCCGTTTATTTTTCTGGCGCTGCTGATCCCGTTCTCTTTCGACTATCGGCCGTTGTTTGCGATTGCGCTTGTTAACTATGGCGCAGTCATCCTGAGCTTCGTCGGCGCCTTACACTGGGGCTTCGCCATGACCGTGCAAGACATGAGCGCCGAGCAGGGCAGCGACCGTTTTATCTGGAGTGTCATTCCTGCGCTTATTGCCTGGATTGCCACGTTACTGCCAATGCCATTGGGTTGCTTGCTGTTGGTCATCGGCTTTGTTGTACACCTCCGGCAGGACAAGCAGCTGTTACGGGTTATGAGCTTGCCCGCCTGGTACCTGCCGATGCGATTACGGCTTACCCTCGTGGCGAGCGTCTGCTTGCTGTTTGCCGCGATCGTTGAGGCGCTTCATTCATGAAGCCTCGTGCGCCCGGCTCGTTGCCCGTGCCGGGCAGCCGATTATCGCGGTTGATGCGTTTTGGCAGTTTGGCTTCGGGCGTCGCGGGCGGCATGCTAGCCGAAGGCGCTCGGCAGTGGGTTCAGGGCAAACGTCCGGCACTCAGCGAACTGCTGTTGACGTCGGGCAATGTGCATCGGGTGGTCGAGCAACTGTCGCAACTGCGTGGCGCCGCCATGAAGGTTGGACAGTTATTATCGATGGATGCAGGTGATTTGTTGCCGCGCGAGTTCAGCGAAATCCTTTCTCGTCTGCGTTGCGACGCTCATCCTATGCCCATGAGCCAGTTGGTGGCAGTCCTCAACGAAAGCTGGGGCAAGGGATGGGAAGGGCGCTTCGAACGGTTTTCCTTCACGCCATTGGCGGCAGCGTCCATCGGCCAGGTTCATGCTGCGAAAGATAAGGACGGCCAACGCCTGGCGATCAAGGTGCAATACCCTGGCGTGCGCAAGAGTATTTCGAGCGATGTGGATAACGTTGCTACCTTGTTGCGCATGTCCGGGATGCTGCCTAAGGGCATGGACGTCGCCCCATTGCTACAAGAGGCCAAGCGTCAGCTGCAGGATGAAGCGGACTACATGAAAGAAACCGAGCACTTACGGCGCTTTGATCAACTGTTGGCCGACAGTCCCGACTTTCTGGTTCCTCGTGCATATGCCCAGTTCAGTACGCCGAATATTTTGGTAATGTCATTCGTTGACGGAGTAGCGGTGGAGTCACTCGAGCACGCGCCCCAGGCAGAGCGCGACCGGATCATCATGTTGCTACTCGGCCTGTTTCTTCGTGAGGTGTTCGAGTTCCAGTGCGTGCAGACCGACCCTAACTTTGCTAATTACCGTTATCAGCAAGACTCCGGCCGGATGGTGTTGTTGGACTTCGGCGCCACGCGACTTTATGACCGCGACACTACCGAGGCTTATCGCCGCTTGCTGATTGCAGGCCTGCATGAAGACCGTGCCGCCATCACCAATGCCGCACTGGACGTCGGCTACTTCCAGCCTGAAACGCTGCCCAAACACCGAGCGGTGCTCACTGATCTCATTACACAGGCCTGCGAGCCACTGAGGCATCAAGGTGCCTATGACTTTGCGACGTCTGACCTGGCCGTACGCCTACGTGATACCGGTTGGGAACTAGGTGCAGACCGCGACTTCTGGCACACGCCACCTGTGGATGTACTGTTGCTGCATCGCAAGGTGGCAGGTTTGTACCTGTTGGCCGCGAAGCTGAAGGCACGGGTGAATGTCCGGAGGCTGTTCGAGCCTTACGTGATTTGAGCGCTTTATGGACGATAAATGCTCGCCTTGGGTACCACTGTTGCTTAACCAGGCTTTTACATAATTCTCGGCCCGCAAGTATCTGATCTCTGATTCAATTGCCGATTTGCTGGGCTGCGGAGCTATAGCTACATCGGCTATCGCTCATTCGGGCTTAAGCCCGGCTCGACCCAAAGTATTCATATACGCTGAGCGATTCACTCCGCAGTTGGCCTGCGACGATTGATTCGAGAGGCGCATTGCAGCTGCCTCATTTTTCCGGGGCTCACCACGCCGTCCGCTATCCCAGGCGTCAGTGAGCTCGTCTATCCGATCTGTGATATGAGGCTTTTTTGATAGGACTATGCAGCGCGTGTTGCCAATAAATTCTGCGAGATCAAAAGTACTGCGTCGCCGACATCCAGTTCGTGCTCCTGCAGCGCTTCGTCCCGAATGCGTCCGGGGTATTGTGGAGAGGCGCCCAACCACGGCTGGGCGCCATTTGACTCAGCCAGTGTGGTGACTCTCGGCAAGGCCATAGACGGATGTGTCGATACCTTCGAAGCGCGCTTTTAACTGCAGCGCCAGATACAGCGAATAATGCCGTGACTGATGCAGGTTGCCACCGTGGAACCAGAGGTTTTTCTGCTGTGTTGGCTTCCACATGTTCCGCAGTTCGCCCTCGTACGGGCCAGGATCATTCGTGGTTCCGGAACCCAAGCCCCAGCAGCGACCGACCTTGTCAGCTACTTCCTGGGAAATCAGCTTCGCCGCCCAACCATTCATTGAGCCATAGCCCGTGGCGTAGACAATCAGGTCTGCTGGTAGCCGGCTGCCATCGTTGAGCACGACGGCATCTGCTTCGATGCGTTCGACACCCAGGCCAAGAGCACTCTTGAGCTTGATCGTGCCGTTGGCGATCAGTTCGGAGGCGCCGACGTCGATGTAGTAACCAGAACCACGGCGTACGTACTTCATGAAAAGGCCAGACTCGTCGTCACCGAAATCGAGCATGAACCCGGCCTTGGCCAAGCGCTCGTAAAAGTCCTTGTCACGCTCCTTGATCGCTTCAAAGATCGGTTGATGAAAGCTTGGCATTACCTTGTAGGGGATCGAGGCGAACAGCATGTCGGCCTTGTCGGTGGTCAAACCCGACTCCAAGGCATCTTCGGAGTAGAGCCCGCCGAAGACGAGATCCATTAAGCTGTCAGAGCGCACGATGTGAGTACTGGAGCGTTGCACCATAGTCACCTCGGCGCCGTTGTCCACCAAGTCGGCGCAGATATCGTGAGCCGAATTGTTCGCACCGATGACTACCGCGCGCTTGCCGCTCCAGGCGTTTCCGCCGGGATGGCGGCTGGAATGATGCTGCTGGCCATTGAAAACCTCGGCACCCGGATAAGTGGGAACATTGGGTACGCCAGACATGCCGGTGGCGAGGATCAACTGGGTAGGCTGTAAAGTCATACGCTCGCCATCGCGCTGCACTTCAACCTTCCAGGTGCCACTTTGCTCGTCAAAGTTGGCACTCACGCATTCAGTACGCGGCCAATAATTGAGCTCCATTACTCTGGTGTACATTTCCAGCCAGTCTCCAATCTGGTCTTTTGGGGTGAAGACTGGCCAGTGATCGGGGAAGGGCAGGTAAGGCATATGGTCGTACCAGACAGGGTCATGTAGGCACAGCGACTTGTAGCGACCGCGCCACTGATCTCCAGGACGCTCGGCTTTGTCGATGATCAGAGTTGGCACGCCCATTCGCTTGAGCCGCGCAGCGAGCCCGAGCCCACCTTGGCCGCCGCCCACGATCAGGCAGTAAGGTTGGGTGGTGATGCCTAGCGAAGCTTCTTCATCTCGACGACGCTCTAGCCAGTTGCGTTTGTCGGCGTGGGTGTGACCATGACTTGCACCCATTGGACGACGGCGGCCACTGGGTTCTTCAAAGCCTTTGAGCTCGCGCATGGTCGTCAACAGCGTCCAGCACAGGCCCTCCTTTAGACGCACGTAGCCTTTACCTCGCGCTGCTTCGGTTTCCAGGCTGATCCAACCTTCGAGCACACCGTCATTCAGCGTCGCTTCACCTTCCACTTTCCATTGCTCAGGACGAGTCTGTTCGAGACGTGTTTCGAGCAAGTCTCCGATGGCAGGCTTGCCTTCGAGGGTCACCAGGTTCCAGCTGATAAGTAGCAGGTCACGCCAGTGACAGTCTTCGGCAAACAGTTCCAGCACGCCGTCCACATCACGTTGGGCGAGGCGCTCGCCAAGGTTTTCGACCCAAGCCGCGAGCTGAGCAGTTGGCGGGTGCAGCGGGGTTTCAACAGCGATGTTCATGGGGCATCTCCGATCTTGTTGTTTTTGTACAACTTGCCCCAGAGCAAGGCTCGGGCCACCTTCGCGAAAGCCCCGTTGCAGAGCGGCGGCGGCGGTGTTGCTCAGGCTTGGATTCGCAGATCTGTCACGATTCTGGAAAGGGTGGGTGACAGAGTGTCACGCGGTGCAAAAAGCGCTGGTTGCTATCTTTTCATATAAGCTGCGAACAGACCCGTGTCCTAACCGTAACGGAGAACAAGAATAATGAAGCCGGCCTTGATCAACGCCCATGCACAACAAGTGCTGCAAGCCGTGCAGGGCGCTCACGCCAACCACGGGACAGTTACTGACCGTGCCATCACACGATCCTGGCGCCGGTGCCTCGATCAGTATCAGCTCGATCCTGCCAGTCGCCGCGCACCTAACGTGGTTGAGCATCCACGCTTGCAGGATCACCGCGCGCCACTGGAACACATCATCGCTGTGGCGCACTGGCAGATGAGCAACTTGCACCAACAGCTCGGACGTGATGGCCATGTGGTGCTACTCACCGATGCTCGCGGTGTGGCGATCGACAGTGTATTTAACGAATCCGAACGAGCCGAATTTCAGCGTTCCGGACTATGGCTCGGTTCGGTATGGAGCGAGGATTGTGAGGGTACCAACGGTGTCGGCACCTGCCTGGTCGAGCGACAGCATGTCACCATCCGTCGCGATCAACATTTCCGTGGCAAGCATGCCGGCTTAACCTGTTCGGCCTGCCCAATATTTGATGCGAGCGGAGAATTGCTGGCCGTGCTCAATCTCTCTTCTGTAAGGGATGACCCCAGCCTTCAGCAACACTTCCAGGCTATGGCACTGACCAACCTGTCAGCCAAGTTAATAGAGAGCTGTTTTTTCCTGGGGCATGATCCGCAGCGGTATTTGCTGCGCTTTCATCCTGAGGCAGGCTTCGTTGGACTGCTGGGTGAAGGCCTGCTTAGTTTTGACGAGAGTGCCCGTGTTTGCTCAGTCAATCATGCTGCGCTGGATCTGTTGGGCCTTAGCCGTGATCAAGTGATCGGCCAGTCTCTAACGGTGCTGTTGGAAACACCTATTGAGCAACTGATGAGCCAGGCCAGCTCTCAGCCGAGTGTCTGTTGGCCAGTGCGGCTGGTGGACGGACGCCAGCTCTACGGACAGCTGCGAGAGCCCGCACACCGGGCGCCCTTAGTCATTCCCGAAACTCCCAAAATCAACGACGCGCACGTGTGCTTGGAAGACCCACGCCTGCAACGCGGCTTTGCTCGCGCATTACGTGTTTTGGAGCGTGATGTTCCGGTATTTTTGCAGGGAGAAACCGGTTCCGGCAAAGAAGCGTTTGCTGCGGCGCTGCACCGTGCCAGCTCCCGAGCGAACCAGCCATTTGTGGCGATCAATTGCGCAGCCATTCCGGAAGCGCTGATCGAAAGCGAGCTGTTCGGCTATCGCGGCGGCAGCTTCACCGGTGCACGTAAAGACGGGATGATCGGTAAGCTGGAGCAGGCCCACGGCGGCATACTATTTCTTGATGAGATTGCCGATATGCCACTGGCTTTACAGACTCGACTGCTTCGCGTGTTGGAGGAGCGTCAGGTGGTGCCCTTAGGGGGCGCGACGGAGCGGCCGCTCGATGTTCGCCTCATCAGTGCCAGCCACCAGGATCTGCACGCCTGCGTGGCCGAAGGTCGCTTGCGCGAGGATCTGTTCTACCGCGTTGCCGGGTTCGCCGTGCAACTCCCACCGCTGCGTGAGCGATCAGACAAGGGACGTTTGCTCGACCTATTGCTGCGCGAGGAGGCAGCAGGGGGCAGGATACGGCTAGAGGCGGGCGTCAGAGAGCGCCTGCTGACGCAGCCTTGGCCGGGCAATGTCCGGCAGCTGCGTACGTGCCTGCGCACACTTGTAGCATTGGCGTTGGAGGGGCGTGTCACCCTGGACGATTTGGCGGAGTTGCTGCCGGCAGTGCCCGCGATAGTTGCGCTGGCCGAAAATCCGCTGGGCGAATCCGAGCGGCAGACACTGCTCACATTGATTGAGGCGGAACACTGGCATATCGCCCATGTAGCCGCTCGCCTAGGGATTAGCCGCAATACGCTCTATCGCAAACTGCGTCATCACGGTATTTCACGACCCGGTTGAACGCAGAATGACATCGTCGCGTTTCCTGCCTCTGTGGACTTGGACTGAGGGCAGATACGACATGTGTTCTCGACCTTATCGGTTGAAATGGCTCGCTTGAGCTTCGTTACGTGCCTCAGTCAGCGGTAGCACCTGATGGTGATTGTTGTAATCGCTTAATCGGGCAAGGCCCGGCTTTATGGTAGCGCTTTAGCTACATCACGGTTTGACGCTACACCGCACATGCCCACAGGGCTGATCCTGCAATATCATGTTACGTGGAATGTATATTATGTTAAATCATGTGTTATGTCAGATATGTTCGTCAGCTGCCCACGTTCACCTATCACCGAGCCTCGGTTCAGGTATCACGGAACCAACCAGATTTCAAAGGGTTGCCGCGGACTCCTCGACGTTGACTATCAACAGTTCTAACTCTAATCACTTATCCGGCTCACCTATCACCGGAAGTCCACCGCGAAAAATCTATCTGATCTGATATTTCGCCGTGTGAACTACACTCAAAACGTCCACTGCATTCGCACCTCCCCATTTTAGCGTTAGGAGGT
>JALYPE010000507.1 GCA_030856525.1 Pseudomonadota bacterium
GCCACGCACCCACTGCAATCCCCACGCCGCACAGCACTGCCACATAATAAGCAGGCCCCATCGGGCTTTCTTTCAGGAGCAGGCTGACGATCATCGGCGTCAAACCGCCGAAGATCGCGTAGGCGACGTTGTATGAAAACGACAAACCGCTGAACCGCACCACGGGCGGGAAAGCTTTGACCATCACGTACGGAACCGCCCCTATCGTGCCCACCAGAAAACCGGTCAATGCGTACAGCGGGAACAGCCAGTCCGGGTGTTCAGCCAGGCTGTGATAGAACGTCCAGGAACTGACCAGCAGCCCGGTGCAACCGACTGCGAGTACTTTGCCCGCGCCGATGCGGTCCGCCAGGGCGCCGGCGATGATGCAGCCGATGCTCAGGAACACGATCGCAACGCTGTTGGACTGCAGCGCCGTGGTTGGCGAAAAGTGGTAGACGGTCTGCAGCACAGTCGGCGTCATCAGGATCAGCACCACGACACCGGCGGACAGTAACCAGGTCAACAGCATCGAAATCAGGATCGCCCCGCGATGATCACGCAACACGGCGCGCAGCGGCACCTCTTCCGCCAGGGCTTTACGCAATTGCAGCTCGGCGAACACCGGCGTCTCGTGCAGCCAGCGACGCAGGTATACCGAGAACAAGCCGAACACACCGCCCAGCAGGAACGGGATGCGCCAGGCGTAATCCGACACTTCCACCGGTGTATAAATGCTGTTGATCGCCGTCGCGACCAGTGAGCCCAGCAGGATGCCCGCCGTCAAACCACTGGTCAGGGTGCCGCAGGCGTAGCCGATGTGTCGCTGCGGCACATGTTCGGAAACGAAGACCCACGCGCCCGGCACTTCACCGCCAATCGCCGCGCCCTGAATGACCCGCATCAGCAGCAACAGGATCGGCGCCCACATGCCGATCTGCGCATAGGTCGGCAGCAAACCCATGATCAGGGTCGGTACCGCCATCATGAAAATGCTCAGGGTGAACATCTTCTTGCGCCCCAGCAAATCACCGAAATGCGCCATCACAATGCCGCCCAACGGCCGCGCCAGGTAACCGGCGGCGAAGATGCCGAACGTCTGCATCAGCCGCAGCCACTCGGGCATGTCGGCCGGGAAGAACAGCTTGCCGACCACTGTGGCGAAGAACACGAAAATGATGAAGTCGTAGAACTCCAGCGCGCCGCCCAGGGCGGACAGCGATAAAGTCTTGTAGTCATTGCGGGTCAACGGACGCGCGGGCTGTGTCGGTTGCGCGACGCTCGAGGGCGCTGTGGTCATGGCAAGGGCTTCTCTTATAGTCGAATCTGCAACCCCGAGAACGCTGGCCGAGGTTTGGGCAGGTCCGGCACGATAACAAATTGTTCGAAAAAGCACATGAAGGTGCGTAATAGACGGTCAAAATCAGAACCGGACGGTCGTCTCGGAGTCAACCGACCGATATACTCGCGGTCCTGCAACAGTTTGAAAGGGTTGCTGTGCGAAAACGCCTGCCCGCTTCACAGGCGATTTCGCAGAGTTTCCCTTCAGGCGCCTTACGAAAAACACTACGAACAGCGTATGTTCAAGGCACGATTGTTTTTCCAAGACGGCTATTTACCCGCACTACCTACGAAGAGTCACGGGTCAGAGGCACCCCCGGCATGATAGAGCTCGAACAAGAAGATCCAATCCCGCAAGGCGACCTGGCCTTGCAAATCACCGCGCTCCCCCGCGAAACCAATGGCTTTGGCGATATTTTCGGCGGCTGGCTGGTGGCGCAGATGGATTTGGCCGGCACCGCAATGGCCAGCAAAGTGGCAGGCGGACGCGTGGCGACGGTCGCGATTGATCGCATGGCGTTTCTGGTCCCGGTGGCGGTCGGCGCTCAGCTCTCCTTTTATACCCAGGCGCTGGAAATCGGCCGTAGCTCGATCCAGATGATGGTTGAAGTGTGGAGCGACGATCCACTGTCCAGCGAATGGCGCAAGGTGACCGAGGCGGTGTTCGTGTTTGTCGCTATCGATGGCAGCGGCCGCACCCGTTCCGTGCCGTCCAGAGCTCGTTAAACCAGGCAGCGTTAAACGCAGCGACCGTTTCGCGGTCCATTGCAGTCATTGTTCCTGATCGAGAGTTGCCCCATGAGCACGCCCAACGTTGAAGCCATGAAACTGGACGACCTGAACTGCTGGCGCATTCGCCACGGTCAGGCGGAATTGCTGGTCGCCCAACAAGGCGCGCACATCCTCAGTTACCAGCTGGCCGGCCAGCCGCCGCTGATCTGGCTCAACGACGAAGCCGTGTTCAAGACCGGCAAAAGCATCCGCGCCGGTGTGCCAGTGTGCTGGCCGTGGTTCGGCAATCTCGCGCGTAACCCGCAAAGCGTTCAAGCGATGCGCGTCAGTCATGAGGAGCCGTCGGCTCATGGCCTGGTACGGGCGATGGACTGGGAATTGGGCAGCATCGAAACTGAAGGTGAGAGCCTGAAGGTCGAGTTCGTCCTGCCCTACCCCGAAGGTGGCTTGCCGGGCTGGCCGCACCAAGTGGACTTGAA
>JALYPE010000521.1 GCA_030856525.1 Pseudomonadota bacterium
GTCCGGCGATAGACGCAGGGTGACTTCCCGGCAATGAAGATTTGCCGGGTCCTGCCAGGCCACCCGTTGCTGCAAAATCAGACTGTGCTGTTCAGAACCCATCAGCCGATGCTCCTGTGCATTGAGGTTGGGTGGCGTGCGGTGAGCCCTGTTTGCCGTCGGCCACGAACGCCGCGCGATGTTCGGCGACCACGTTGCGCAAGGCGCTGTAATAGTCCGGCAGTTTTTGCAGGCTGTCGGTCATCGGCAAGGCTTCTGCGCGACTGTCGACGATGCCGCCGACGGTGTTGATCGTGGAGAGCGTCTCGACGGTATCGCTGTTGCTGCCCAGCGGGTCGACCACAAAACTCAGCACCCGTCCGGCCGCATCACGGCTGTTGGACGTGCCGAATAACGGCAACTCGAGAATCGGTCCGCCACCAATGCCCCACACGCCGAACGTCTGGCCGAAGTCCGCCTCGTGACGCGGTATGCCGGCCATGCCCGAGACGTCGATCAAACCGAGCACGCCGACTGTGGTGTTGAGCGCGAAGCGTCCCAGCGTGTTGACCGAACGCATCGGGTTGCCCTGCAAAAGGTCGTTGATGAACACCTTGGGCTCACCGAAGTTTTCCACGAAGTTATGCACACCCGTCTGGAAAAAGTTCGGCAAGTAGCGATAGCCGCGAGCGACCGGTGCCAGGGCGTAATCGTCAACGACCCGGTTGAAGGCGAAGACTCCGCGATTGATCGGTTCCACCGGGTCGTACACCGAATAGGCAATGTCGACGCAGTTGACCTGCGTATCCGACGGCGACTGGCTGCTGCAACCCGCCAATCCTGCAACCATCATGACAATCGAAGTGTTTCGGGCCAGCCAGGGAGCACATGTGAAAGGCAGCATGAACGCAAGTCTCGGGTAGGAGGAAGTTGCCGTGATGCTGGGCCCCGAGGCTTGCGCGAAGATGTCCGGTTTGTTGCGGCGCTGACGTTTTATTGCAGTGTTGAAATATATGACGCGACGCCGTTAATGGTTTTAGATGACGTTTCCATTCGCCCTCAAGTGACCTTCGGTGAACAGCCTTTTAATTGTCGACGACGACCTCGAAGTTCTCGATCTGCTGAAAAAGTTCTTCGTGCAGCACGGCTACAGTGTCGCCGTCGCCACCGACGGCGCGTCGCTGTGGGCGGCCATCGAGGGTCAGCCGCCGGACCTGATCATTCTTGACGTGATGTTGCCCGGCGACAGCGGACTGATCTTGTGCCAGCAATTGCGTATTCGCCACGCGATACCGGTGATCATGCTCACTGCCATGGGCGAGCTCAGCGATCGGGTCGTCGGCCTCGAGCTCGGCGCCGACGATTACCTGACCAAACCGTTCGACGCCCGTGAACTGCTGGCCCGCGTGCGCGCCGTGTTGCGCCGCGTCGACGATCGTCGCCCGCTGACGCAGGAGCGCCCCCGGCCGCTAATCGATTTCGCCGACTGGCACCTGGACGTCACCCGCCGCGAATTGCGCTCGCCAGACGACGTGATGATCCCGCTCTCGGCCGGCGAATTCGATTTGCTGCTGGTCTTCGTCGAGCACCCCCAGCGCATCCTCACCCGCGAGCAACTGCTGGACCTGGCGCGCGGGTATTGCCACGACGCGTTCGATCGCAGCATCGACGTGCAGGTCAGCCGCTTGCGGCGCAAACTCGAATCCGACACCAAGCGCCCGGCGATGATTCGCACCGTGCGCAACGGCGGTTATCTGTTCACACCCAGCGTGACCCGGCGATGAGTTGGCTGAAGTGGATTCGCCGCGATACGGTGGCGCGCTGGATCGCCTTGACGATCCTCTTGGCGATGCTGATTTCGCTGGTGCTCAATGGCCTGTTTATTCAGCTGGCGGGCGTCTGGGCGCGTCCTTCGCTGACGGAAATCGGCCTGCTGGAAAAGGCTGCCGCCGTTACACGCATCATCGAAGCCGCCCCGGCGCCGTTGCGTGGCCAATTGGCCCTGGCCGCCAGCGAAGAGGGCTTTGTCGTCAGTTGGCACCGTGATCGACAGGGTCTGAATCTGCCGCCCGTGGAGGACCAGATTTCCGAGGACGGCTCAAGAATTCTGCAACCATTGCTCAATTCCGCGAACCGACGCATCGAAACCTACGAGCCCAGCGACTGGGCCGAGCCCTCGGCAGACGCACGTTACGCGCTGCTGATAGAGCTGACGGACGGGTCGTGGCTGATGTTCTCCCCACCCACCCGCAGCTGGGGCCTGGACGAAACGCCGCGCGTGCTGATCATCATTGTGCTGGCGCTGATCTCCACGGCACTGGTCGCGCTGATTGCCACGCGCCGCCTCGCCACGCCCCTGCAACACTTCACCGAAGGCGCCCGCCGTTTCGGTGTCGACTTCCGCGCCCCACCCATCGAGCCGCTCGGCCCGCAGGAAATTCGTCAGGCCATCCTCGCCTTCAACGCCATGCAGGCGCAACTGCAACACTTCATCCGTGACCGCACGCAAATGCTCGCCGCCATCTCCCACGACCTGCGCGCGCCCTTGACGCGAATGCGACTGCGCGGTGAATTCATCGAAGACGCCGCGCAACAGCAGCGGCTTTTCAGCGACGTGGATGAAATGCAGGCGATGATCAATTCGGCGCTCGATTTCTTCCGCGACGATGCGCGACTGGAACCGGCCACCCACTTTGACCTGGCGGAACTCCTGCAAACGTTGCTGGATGATTACCGCGATCAAGGTGCCGACATAGCCTTTGAAGGGCCGGCGCGACTGGTGTATTTCGGGCGGCCGTCCGGGCTCAAGCGGGTGATGAGCAATCTGCTGGATAACGCGATCAAGTACGCCTCTGAACCGGCGGTCGAACTGTTTCCCGCAGCCGGGGAAGTGCGGATCAAGGTACTGGATTGTGGGCCGGGGATTCCGGAAGCCAGCCTCGAACAGGTTTTCGCACCGTTCTTTCGCATGGAAGGCTCGCGAAACAAAAGTACCGGCGGTGTGGGTTTGGGATTATCCGCGGCGCGTGCGATTGTGTTGGAACACGGCGGTGAGTTGAGCCTGCGTAATCGCTCTATCGTTGGCCTGGAAGCGCTGGTGGTACTGCCCGTGCATTCGGCTTAGCTGTTCATTTGAAAACAGGGAATTGCAGATGATTGATTTCAACAACAAAGGCTTTTTCAAGCTCAAGCAAAATGACGAATACGCTGAGCGCGTCACCGCACTGTTGCTGGACGACGAGCGTGTTATCGACTCCTATAAATCCATGCGCGACGGCGTGGTGTTTACCAACAAACGCATCATCGCGGTCAACGTGCAGGGCTTGACCGGCAGCAAGAAAGATTTCACGTCGCTGCCGTATAAAAACATCGTCGCGTACTCGGTCGAAACGTCCGGCACGTTTGATCTGGATTCCGAACTCGAGATCTATTTCTCGTCGCTGGGCAGAGTGAAGTTCGAGTTCACTGGCAGAACCTCGATGGTTGAGATCTCCAAACTGATCTCCCAGCACCTGCTGTAATGCTGAAAAGGGATAACGCAGTGCACATCCTGTAGGAGCCGGCTTGCTGGCGATTGCG
>JALYPE010000522.1 GCA_030856525.1 Pseudomonadota bacterium
GCAAGCCCGCTCCCACCCTCGATTATCGTTGAACACAGAATCTGTGCTCACCGAAGATCTACTGTGGGAGCGGGCTTGCTCGCGAATGGGGCCACCTCGGTCTCAATCCGGGCGAATAACGTTCCCGGTCGCCAGATCGCGGATCACGCTCGGGTTCTTGCGCCCGCCCAGATTGCCACCCACCACCAGATCGACCTGCCCACGGAAATACTGCTCCACGCGAATTCGCGTGCGCGCCGCCGGCCGGCCTTGCGGATTTGCCGAGGTCGACACCAACGGCCCAACCACCGCGCACAAGTCCCGCACCAGCGGATGATTGCTGACCCGTAGCGCCACCGTTTCATGCACCCCAGTGATCCACTGCGGCAGCATATTCTGATGCGGCACCAGCCAGGTGTTCGGCCCGGGCCAGGTGCTGGCCATCCGGTCCATCCACAACTCAGGGAAGTCGTCGAACAGGAAGTCGAATTGGCGAATGTTGTCGGCAACCAGAATAAGGCCTTTATCCACAGCCCGCCCCTTGATCAGCAACAGGCGTTCCACCGCTTCCTCATCCCATGGGTCGCAACCCAGGCCCCATACCGCTTCGGTTGGATAGGCAATCACCGCCCCTGCGCGAATGGCTTGCGCGGCTTGTTGCACACGCCAACTGTTGACCATGAAAAACTCTCCGGAATTAGGCTTTGTGCAGTTTACCGATCTTCCTCGTAAAACCTAGCTCACCCGCGCAAACCAGCGCCCGTTTTCACAGACGGCGCGGCCCTCCATCTCCAGCTCGGTCAATGCAGCCAGCACTTTTGGCAACGGCCAGCTGCTGCTGTCGGCCAACGCCTGACTGGTGTGGGGTGCGGCATGCAACAGCTCTAGCAAAGGATGGCTGACTGCCGGCGCTTCAAGACACAGCGGCAACTGCTGCCAGCCGCGCAAGGCCTCAAGGATATGCTCGATGGTTTCGACCAGCACAGCACCGTCGCGAATCAACTGGTGACAACCGCGAGCACCGGGATGGTGAATCGATCCCGGAATCGCGTACACCTCGCGACCCTGTTCCGCCGCCAGCCTCGCCGTGATCAACGAGCCGCTGGCAACACTGGCCTCGACCACCAGCACACCCAGGGACAAACCGCTGATGATGCGGTTGCGCCGCGGGAAGTTGCTGGCGCTCGGCCCGGCGTCCAGCGGGAACTCGGAAAGCACTGCACTACCGGACGCAATCATCGCGTCCGCCAGGCGCCGATTGCGCTGTGGATAAAACTTTTCAAGTCCCGTGCCAAGTACCCCTACCGTTTGCCCGCCAACGTCCAGAGCAGCCTGGTGCGCGGCGGCATCGATTCCTAGCGCGAGGCCGCTGGTTATGACAAAACCGGCGCTGGCAAGGCTGCGCGAAAAAGCCGCCGCGGTGTCCATGCCAGGACGTGATGCACTGCGACTGCCGACCATCGCCAGTTGTGGTTTTTCCAGAATCCCGGGGTCACCGGCTACGAATACCAGCGGCGGCGCGTCGCTTATTTCCGCCAGCAACGCGGGGTAGTCCGGCTGGTCCCACATCAGTAAATGCTGGTCGGGACGCTCTAGCCAGGCCAAAGCGTGACTGGCACCATCGCGGACTTCACTTGATCGCCTGCCTTCTGAACAAGCCAGGGGCAAGCCCAAAGCACGCCAGGCACCGGCAGGTGCAGCGATGGCGCTGGACGCCGATCCGAAGGCTTCCAGCAGTCTCTTGAAACGCGCCGGACCCAGTTCCGGCAAACGATGCAGACGTAAACGGGCTTCCAGCTCCGCAGGGGAGACTGGTGCAAAAGCAGACAGCGACATGGATCATCCTTGATCATTAAAAGCCCCGTTCGAACGGGAACAAGCTGTGGATAACTCTGTTGGTAACTTGTGAAGCTGGCTAAGGATTTCGCACCTTGTCCAGCACTGCCAACGAGCGTGAAGCGTTCAATATCAAACCGTAACTGAGCTTGTCGTGGGTGCGAAAAACCATCAACAGGCCGGCGCGTTCATCGGGAATCTTCACACGTTGACCGGTGATGCGATCTCGCACGGTTTCGCCGGTTTTCATCACCACCAGCACATTGCCTTCGGCGAGCCCGTCACGTTGCCCCTTGTTCAGCGTGACCACGTCCAGCGCCCCGATCTGCGTTACGCCGCGCGGCACGTCGATGATCAGGCCGTCGATATCAGTCGTGGGCGCGCTGGGCATGAACGTGGAATTGATCGAGCGTTCTTCACTGCTGAACAGGCGGTCGCCAAGCCGTACTTCCTGCGTGGTGCGCTGCAGCGCCAACGTCGCCACATCACCTTCGGTGGCGACGATTTCACCGCCGCCGATGTCGTCGGCGTTGATGCCGAGGAATTCCTTGGTCTGCGGGTCGGTGTAAACCTTGCCCTGGCGGAAGATGCCATACACCGGTTGAGCCGGATCAAATTGACCGCGCGCGAAAATTCGATCACCGGTACCACTGAGCACACGTTCGGCATCGCCCGCGACGATGTACGGCGCCTGATCGAAATCTTCGACCTTGTCGACGATGCGGTTACTCAGCAGGAAGCTGTTGATCGACTTTAGCGGGATGCTCGGGATGGCATCGGCCACCGGCGAACTGCGCACCCTCGGCGACAGCTTGATCGTACCCCTGGATGCGCCGCGCCCCAGCGTCAGACGGGGCTGACCATTGACGTAAACCAGCGTCAGCGAGTCGCCGGGGTAGATCAGATTGGGGTTTTCGATCTGTGGATTGACCTGCCACAGCTCCGGCCATTTCCACGGCTCACGGAGGAATTTTCCCGATATGTCCCAGAGTGTGTCGCCGGTAACCACCGTGTATTGCTGTGGAAAACCTTCCCTGAGCTGCACTTGCCCATGCGCAAAACCGGCCGAAGCCAAAAGGAGCAAGGCGAGTAGTGATTTCCTCATGCGGTGAATCCCTTTATTATGTGCGTTCGCGTGAAACGCCAGAGCCTTCGTGGCTCGCTCCTGGCTTATTTCAGGGAAGACTTTGCTGAAAAGGCTTCATGAAAGGAAGGGGGAGATTCGTTTCACAACGATAGCCGGCATCTTCGGACCCGCCAGGCCATCGACCCGACTTTACCTCACACGTGCAGCAAATACGCTTATGGCCATTTTAGACATCCTCGAATTTCCCGACTCGCGCCTGCGCACTATCGCCAAACCTGTGGCCGTAGTGGACGACGAAGTGCGTCAGTTGGTCGATGATATGTTTGAAACAATGTATGAAGCGCCAGGCATCGGCCTCGCCGCGACCCAGGTCAACGTGCACAAACGTATCGTCGTGATGGACCTCTCCGAAGATCGCAGTGAGCCGCGGGTGTTCATCAATCCCGAGTTCGAAACGCTGACCGACGAGATGGAGCAATACCAGGAAGGCTGCCTCTCGGTGCCGGGCTTCTTCGAAAACGTCGACCGCCCGCAGAAGGTCAGGATTAAGGCGCTGGACCGCGAAGGCAAGCCCTACGAACTGATCGCCGAAGGCCTGCTCGCCGTGTGCATCCAGCACGAATGCGATCACCTCAACGGCAAATTGTTCGTCGATTACCTGTCCAATCTCAAACGCGACCGAATCAAGAAAAAACTGGAAAAGCTCCACCGCCAGAACGCTTGATGCCCTCCTTTGCATAGGCGTGCTGCGGCAGGCCTTTTTCTTTAGCGACTGCTTTGTAATAGAGAGTTTCCATGACTGAGCCACTGCGCATCGTTTTCGCCGGCACACCGGAGTTCGCCGCCGAACACCTCAAGGCCCTGCTCGCCAGCCCTTACGAGATCGTCGCGGTCTACACCCAACCGGACCGTCCGGCGGGCCGTGGGCAAAAGCTGATGCCAAGCCCGGTCAAACAACTCGCACTGGAAAACAACCTTGCGGTTATGCAACCGCCCACGCTGCGCAATGAAGAGGCGCAAGCGGAGCTAGCCGCGCTGAAACCGGATTTGCTGGTGGTGGTCGCCTACGGTCTGATCCTGCCGCAGGTGGTGCTGGATATTCCGCGCCTGGGTTGCATCAACAGTCACGCGTCGTTGTTGCCGCGTTGGCGCGGTGCAGCGCCGATCCAGCGTGCGGTCGAAGCGGGTGACGCTGAAAGTGGTGTGACCGTGATGCGCATGGAACTGGGCCTCGACACCGGGCCGATGCTGCTCAAAGTAACTACGCCGATCAGCGCCGAAGACACCGGCGGCAGTTTGCATGACCGTTTGGCCGAGATCGGTCCGCCGGCGGTGCTTGAAGCCATCGCAGGCCTCGCCGCCGGGACGCTTGAAGGCGAAGTGCAGGACGACAGCCTCGCCACCTACGCGCATAAATTGAACAAGGACGAAGCACGCATCGACTGGACTCGCCCGGCAGTTGAGCTGGAGCGTCTGGTCCGCGCCTTTAATCCATGGCCGATCACCCACAGCACGCTCAACGGTGAAGCGTTGAAAGTGCTGGCCGCAAGCCTGGCTGAAGGGCAGGGCACACCGGGGGAAATCCTCAGCGCCAGCAAGGACGGCTTGATCGTCGCTTGCGGTGAGCAAGCGCTGTGCCTGACGCGCGTGCAACTACCCGGTGGCAAGGCGTTGAATTTCAGCGATCTGTTCAACAGTCGTCGTGAAAAATTCGCATCAGGCACTGTTCTTGGGCAAGCGGCGGACGCTCAATGAATCCGCGTCTGGCTGCCGCCAAGGCACTGGCGGCTGTTCTTAACGGTAAAGCCTCCCTCAACAGTTCGTTGCCCACGCAAATGGACAAGGTTGAAGACCGCGATCGCGGTTTCACTCAGGACCTGGCCTTCGGCACGGCCCGCTGGCAGCCGCGTTTGTCGGCGCTGGCGGCCAGGCTGCTGCAGAAACCCTTCAAGGCGGCGGACGCCGATGTCGAGGCGCTGCTGCTGGTCGGCCTGTACCAATTGCTCTACACCCGCGTGCCGGCCCACGCCGCTATCGGCGAAACCGTCGGTTGCGCCGACAAGCTGAAAAAGCCGTGGGCCAAGGCGTTGCTCAACGCCGTGCTGCGTCGCGCCCAGCGTGAAAGCGAAACACTGCTCGCCGAACTGGAACACGATCCGGTAGTACGCACCGCCCACCCGCGCTGGCTGCAAAAATCCCTCAAGGCGTTCTGGCCTGAGCAGTGGGAAGCCATTTGTGCGGCGAACAACGCGCATCCTCCGATGATCCTGCGAGTCAATCGTCGACACCACAGTCGCGATGCCTACCTTGGCCTGCTGACCGACGCCGGCATTGCCGCCACGCCTTGCATCTACAGTCTGGACGGCATCATTCTCGACGCCGCTGCCGACGTGCGCAGCCTGCCTGGTTTCGCCGAAGGCTGGATCAGCGTGCAGGACGAAGCGGCACAGCTGGCCGCCGGTCTGCTCGACCTCGCTCCGGGCCAGCGCGTCCTGGACGCTTGCTGCGCACCGGGCGGCAAAACCTGCCACATTCTGGAAGCCGAGCCTGCACTGGCCGGCGTCGTTGCAGTGGACCTGGAAGCCAAACGGTTGGTGCGCGTGCGTGAAAATCTGGCGCGGTTGGACCTGAGCGCCGAACTGATCGCAGCAGACGGTCGCGATACCGC
>JALYPE010000532.1 GCA_030856525.1 Pseudomonadota bacterium
GGCAATCCTGCACAACGTGCAAAACATTCGCCGCCGCTTGTCTTCCGACCTGCCGAAAAACCTCGAACAGGCTGAACTGGTCGGTATTGAGCTGGACACCGTGAACCAATATCTGCAAGCGCGTGAAGTGCCGCAGCTGCTCGACGGCATCCAGCAGGCCGGCGCCCGCGCGGCGAAAATCGTCACGCACATGCTTAGCTTCAGCCGCCGCAGCACCCGGCAGATGGCGCCCTGCGACTTGCCGGCGCTGATCGACCAGGCCGTGGAAATTGCCGGTAATGACTTTGACTTGGCGATCGGTTTCGACTTCAAGGGTCAAGCCATCATTCGCCAATTCGACCCCGCCTTGGGACCGGTACCGGGCACCGCCAACGAACTCGAACAGGTGCTGCTCAACCTGTTGAAAAACGCCGCGCAAGCCATTCACCAGCGCGAAGATGACCGGGAGCCGGGGAAAATTATCCTGCGTACCCGACTGAACCCGCCGTGGGCGGAGATTCAGGTGGAGGACAACGGTGTCGGCATGAGTGAAAACGTGCGCAAACGCACCTTCGAGCCGTTTTTCACCACCAAGGAAATCGGTCAGGGCACCGGGCTTGGCCTTTCGGTTTCCTACTTCATCATTACCAACAACCACAAAGGCCAGATGGAAGTGCAATCATCTTTGGGCCAAGGCACTTGTTTCACCTTGCGCCTGCCTCTGGCAAGCACTCCGCTGATTTCTGAAGAATTCAATCCACCATCGAGGTAACCATGGGCTTTCGCTTGTCGAAAATTTACACCCGCACCGGCGACAAAGGTGAGACCGGCCTGGGCGACGGCCGCCGCGTACCCAAGGACCATCCGCGCATCGAAGCGATTGGCGAAGTTGATACGCTGAACAGCCAGGTCGGCGTTTTGTTGGCCGGGCTGGCGGCGCAATTGCCTGACTATCCGGGGTTGGAGGAAGTGATCAAGGTGTTAGCGCCGTGCCAGCATCGATTATTCGATCTCGGCGGCGAATTGGCCATGCCGGAATATCAGGCCTTGAATACTCCGGAGATTGAGCGTCTGGAGGCGGCGATTGATGTGTGGAATGAGGAGCTGGGACCACTGGAGAACTTCATCCTGCCTGGAGGCTCGGTGCTGATTGCCCAGGCGCATGTTTGCCGCAGCCTGGCGCGCAGTGCCGAGCGACGGTGTCAGCACTTGAACGCGGTCGAACCCTTGGCCGGGGTTGGCCTGGCGTATATCAATCGGTTGTCGGATTTGCTGTTTGTTGTGGCGCGGGTGATTGCGCGGCGCCAAGGTGTTGCGGAAATTTTATGGCAGGCAGCGGTGAAGCCTGGGATTTAGGCGGCGCCTGTCAGGCCACTTTCGCGAGCAAGCCCGCTCCCACATTGGATCTGTGTACGCCACAATCCGTGTAGGAGCGAGCCTGCTCGCGAAGAGGCCAGAGGCTACACCAAAGAATCAGGCCAAAACGCGCGAATCCCCGCGACACCTTGTGCCCCGGCCGCCCAGGCTTTCTCTTGCTCGGCCGGGCCAACGCCACCCAGCAAGAACACCGGCTTGCTGAATCCTTCGATCAAGGTCGACGCTTCGTCCCAACCCAAAGGCTGCACATCCGGATGAGTCTGGGTCTTCTGCACCGGGGACAAGGTCACGAAGTCCACACCCATCTGCTCCGCCAACATCAACTCTTCAGCGTTATGGCAGGACGCCGCCAACCAGCGTGAGGCGGGCAATGGCCGCCCGGCTGCAGCGTACTTGCGCAACTGCGCCGAGGTGATGTGCCAGCCGGCCGACGGGAAATCGCCCAGCCATTCGAAAGGCCCTTTGATCATTAATTGCGCCTTGCCCGCGCACAGTCCCGCCGCATCCACCGCCAGATCGCGGTATTTGGGGTCGTAGCCGTTTGGCGCCCTGAGCTGGATCAGTTTGATGCCGCCGGCGATGGCCTTCTGAATGCCGCGCAACAGCGCCGGCGTTTCCAGGTCTTCCGGGGTGATCAAATATTGCGCAGGCAAGCGCGCCGCCGCGACGATCGGATGATTGGCGGCCGGAAATTCGTAGTTGGGCAAATCACGCGGGGCGACCCATTCCAGCGGCTGACCTTCGGCGCCGTGGGGCTCGCCGGTAAAAGCCGAGACTTCCCAGACATCCAGCAACACCTGCTTGTCCGGATAGTCATGGTGAATCTTGATCAACGGGCGGGCGGCACTGACCGCAACCCCCAATTCCTCTTGAAGTTCGCGGGCCAGCGCGATTTCGACTGATTCATCAGCCTCGACCTTGCCGCCGGGGAACTCCCACAGCCCACCCTGATGCTGGGAATCGGCACGGCGGGCGATGAGGATTTTGCCATGATCATCGCGGATGACAGCGGCGGCTACGTGGACTCGTTTCACTGCCCGACCTCCTGCAGACCTGCCTGTTGCCACGCCTTGAAGGCTGACCACTGGTAGATCGTGTTGATGTAAGCCTGGTCTTCGCCGGACACGTCTACCTGATAGGTACGCAGGCGCACGGCGATCGGGGCGAAGAACGCATCGGCGAGGGTTGCGCGACCGAACAGGAACGGACCACTGTCGCTCGCTGCGGCGCGGCACTCGGCCCACAACGCCTGCATGCGGTCGATGTC
>JALYPE010000540.1 GCA_030856525.1 Pseudomonadota bacterium
ATCAAGGTGCGAATCGGTCGCCCGGCCAGTTGCAGTACGCCGCTGATCATCACCCGCTCGCGACGGTCGAACAGCTCTTCGCTTGGTGTTTCGCCATTATCCAGCAGGTCGGCAATCTCTTCGCCTACTTCGTCCGAGGCCACTGTGCGACCGCCCAGCAAACGCAACACGGCATGGGCGGTGCGCTCGCGCATGGGAAGCACGCCTTGCGCCGATTTTTTGCGCCGCGCCCGGGCGATCTGGTTAAAGACCTCGATCAGGATCGAGAATCCAATGGCCGCGTATAGATAGCCTTTCGGAATGTGGAAGCCCAAGCCTTCGGCGGTCAGGGCGAAGCCGATCATCATCAAAAAGCCCAGACACAGCATGATTACGGTTGGGTGGGCGTTGACGAAACGGGTCAGCGGTTTACTCGCAACGATCATCAAGCCAATCGAAATGATCACCGCGATCATCATGATTGCCAGTTCGTCGACCATGCCCACGGCGGTAATCACCGCATCGAGCGAGAACACCGCGTCGAGCACGACAATTTGCGCAACGATCGGCCAGAACAACGCATAAGCGGTGCTGGACGAGCGCTCGCCGACATGGCCTTCGAGCCGTTCGTGCAATTCCATGGTGGCCTTGAACAACAGGAACACACCGCCGAACAGCATGATCAGGTCGCGTCCGGAGAAGTTCTTGTCGAACACCTCGAACAGCGGCTGAGTCAACGTCACCAGCCAGGAAATACTGGCCAGCAGGCCCAGGCGCATGAGCAGCGCCAGCGACAGGCCAATCAGCCGCGCCCGGTCACGCTGCTCGGGTGGCAGCTTGTCAGCAAGAATCGCGATGAACACCAGGTTATCGATGCCGAGCACCAGCTCCAGCACGATCAACGTCAACAGGCCCAGCCACGCGGTGGGGTCAGCAATCCATTCCATAAAAATGTCTCGATCTCTTCAGTGAATTCAGAATGCCGGGCACGGCAAGGCGCGGCCTGGAGGCCGTGGAGTTGCAATGACAGGAAGGTTCAGAAGTCGAAAGACCGGGTGCTTCGAGTGTATCGAGGCGGCGTGTTCACGCAGGAATATAGAGAAACCGGGAGGCTCCAGGAGGGTGTTCATGCAAGTCCAGAAAGGAAAAAGGCCTTGAAGAATACAGGCCACAGCGACTTTTCCTACAGCGGGAATTCATTACAAAATCTGTAACTCTCCCAATCCCGCTGCTGCGGAATGCAATCCAACGAGGCCTTCAAGAAGCCTGCCGTACCCGCTCGACATAGCGCACCACCGCCGCCGACTTTTCAAACCGCCGATAGACCAGCGACAACCATGAACTCGCTTCACACCCCTTGATTGACCGGTACACCACACCCGGCAAACCCACGTGCCCGACCACCGATTCCGGCACGACCGCAACGCCCTGCCCCAGCGACACCAGTGCCAGCACCGCCACCAACCCACCCGGTTGAGGGCCGAGCCTGGGCGCGAATCCACCCTCGGCGGCTACCTGCAGAGTGCCGCTGATCTGCTCCGGCAGGATGAACAACTCACCCTGCAGATGCCCGGGACCGATGTCCGGCAAACGGCACAGCCACGACTCGGCAGACAGCGCGAGGACAAACCCTTCCGCGTCCAGGCGAATCGCATCAAGGCCGTCGGGCAGGTTCATGGGCGAGCGCACGTAACCAATATCAAAGCGGCCTTCCAGCACCAGCGTCGGCAAGCTGACCATCGGGTTTTCGCGCACGTTCAGACTGACGTCCGGGCACTCGCGGCTGAAGGCCTGCACCTGTTTTTGCAGGAGCCCCGAGTACACCGCCGAGGCCACGTAACCCAATTCGATGTGGCCAATGTCACCGCGTCCTGCACGCTGCGCATTGCGTTGCGCCGATTCGAACTGGCGAACGGTGGCTTCCGCCTCGATCAGCAGTGCGGCACCCGCCTCGGTCAAGCTGACTTCGCGGGTCTGGCGCACGAACAGCCGCGTGCCCAGTTCGCTCTCCATGTCCTGGATCTGCCGCGTCAGCGTCGGTGGGGCGATGCCGAGTTGCTCGGCGGCACGGGTGAAGTTGCCTTGCCGGGCAACCGCCAGAAAATAGCGGAAATGGCGAATGTCCATTGGCGCATTAGCTCAAAGGTAATGAAATGCCGGTCCCTGGCTAATAAAGAGACTCAGCGGTCGGGCTAATCTCATCTGTCACTACAGTAGAGAGCCGCGGCCATGCCCGTCAAACCCCTTGATCTTGCCGATTTTGCCCAAAAAGCAATCGCCTCATGAACCGGGTCAGTCCGCGCCTGACCCTGCTGACCGCGTCCGGCGTGTGTTCGCTGATCGTCCTCGACACCAACATCGTCGCCGTGACGTTGCCGACGATCGCTCGGGATCTGGGGGCCAACTTCGCGGACATCGAATGGGTGGTCAGCGCCTACATGCTGGCGTTCGCGGCACTGCTGCTGCCCGCCGGCAGCATCGCCGACCGCTTCGGCCGGCGGAAAACCCTGATGTGCGGCCTCGGCATTTTCATCCTCGCCTCCATCGGCTGTGGCGCCGCGCCCAATGCGCTATTCCTTGACATCGCCCGCGCGATCAAAGGCGTCGGTGCAGCGTTACTGCTGACCTCGGCCCTGGCCTCCATTGGTCACACGTTTCATGACGAGATCGAGCGCGCCAAGGCCTGGGCATTCTGGGGCGCGTGCATGGGCGTGGCGATGACGGCGGCGCCCACGCTGGGTGGTCTGATCACCGAATACATCGGCTGGCGCTGGATTTTCTACCTCAACCTGCCGGTCGGCTTATTCCTGATGGCGATGGTCTGGCGCGCCGTGCCGGAATCCCGTGATCCGCAATCCGCCCGCCTTGATCCATGGGGAAGCCTGGCGTTCAGCGCCAGTTTGCTGTGCCTGATCTGGGGTCTGATCGAAGCCAATCGCATCGGCTGGAGCAATCCAGTCACCTATGCCCGGTTGATGGGCGGCGTTGTTTTGCTGGGGTTGTTTGTGGTGATCGAACGCGGCCAGCACCGGCCGATGGTCGACCTGCAATTGTTCAGGCATCCGCGTTTCATCGGCGCACTGCTGGGCATGTTTTTTTATG
>JALYPE010000548.1 GCA_030856525.1 Pseudomonadota bacterium
GGCAATCAGCAGCAGCTGCAATCGTCGGTCGTCGGTGATGCGCGCGAGGGAATCCTGCAAGACCTTGAACGAACCGTTCTCGGTGGTCAGGCGGTGCAAAAAAATGATGTTGAGCACGATCCAGCCAATCGGCAGCAGACCGTTGGCGGCGCCGTACAACGCGGCGGAACCGGCCATGTCGGCAGGCATATCGAAAGCGAAAATCGCAATGAGCAAAGCTGAACCCAGGGCCATCAGGGCCGCAAGGTGCGCTTTGACGTGGAAAAACGCCAGGGCCGCCAGCATCACCACAACCGGCACTGCGGCCATGATGGTTGAAAACACCGGGCTATTGAACGGATCGTAGATTTGCTGCCAGACCATGTTCCACCTCTGCTTTTATTGTTGGTAATGCAGACCCCGGGGGGTACGGTGGCTTGTAGTATAGGTGGCATTACGACGCTGTCAGGCCGGGCTTTCAATCGGTTTAAGTGAGCCGTTTTGGTGCGCAGCCAGCCCGTTCGGACGAGCCGGCCAGCGAATGGCTGAGCTAAGATGACGGAAGGAGAAAAGCGCGATTTTGTCTGTTCTTAACGAAGAGGAACGCAGCGATGACTGAACGGCATGAGGTCCACACGGAAACGCTTTCCAACGGATGCGAGATCAAGGTCAAGGCCGAGATCCTGAGGGACGGTTCGTTGGGGATGTTCATCGGGGTGTACTTGCCCAACGGCACGGCGGTCGAGGAAAACGACCATCCAAAACTGCATTTCCTCGACATGGAAGGGGCGATGGAGTGGGGCGTTGGGGAGGCGCGGAAGATCGGCAACAGTCAGCAGACGTTGTAGAGGATTGGCTCGGGATGGCGGCGGAGGCCATCGCGAGCAGGCTCACTCCCACAGGTTTTACGTCGACCGCAATCATCTGGACAACACCAATCCCTGTGGGAGCAAGCTTGCCATGGGAGCAAAGCTTGCTGTGGGAGCAAAGCTTGCTCGCGATGCTTTTAGCTTTTAGCTTTTAATGCTTAAACATCACATGCCGAACCACGGTGTACTCCTCCAGCCCATACATCGACATGTCCTTCCCGTACCCGGAAGATTTCTGACCGCCGTGCGGCATTTCACTGACCAGCATGAAGTGCGTATTCACCCACGTGCAGCCGTACTGCAAGCGCGCCGACAAGCGATGGGCCCGACCGACGTCGGCGGTCCATACCGACGACGCCAGGCCGTAGTCGGAATCGTTGGCCCAGCCCAGCACCTGCGCTTCATCGCTGAATTTGGTCACTGAAACCACCGGCCCGAACACTTCGCGGCGAACGATTTCGTCGTCCTGCTGGGCATCCGCCAATACCGTTGGCTCGAAGAAAAACCCGTTGCCCTCAACGGCCTTGCCGCCGGTGACCAAACGGATGTGCGACTGCGCCACGGCACGTTCGACGAAGCCGGCCACGCGGTCGCGGTGTTGCGCGGTGATCAGCGGGCCGAGCTCGGTCGCCGGATCGTCCTGCATTCCGTATTTAATGCTGCTGACCGCTTCCCCCAGCTTCTCGACAAATTTCTCGTAGATACCGGCCTGCGCATAAATGCGGCACGCCGCGGTGCAATCCTGCCCGGCGTTGTAGAAACCAAAGGTGCGAATGCCTTCCACGGCAGCATCGATGTCGGCGTCGTCGAAGATGATCACCGGGGCTTTGCCGCCCAGTTCCATGTGCATGCGTTTAACGCTGTCGGCGGTGCTGGAAATGATGTTCGCGCCGGTGGCAATCGAGCCGGTCAGCGAGACCATGCGCACTTTCGGGTGAGTCACCAGCGGACTGCCGACCGTAGGACCACGGCCGAACACCAGGTTAAGCACGCCGGCCGGGAAAATTTCCGACGCCAGTTCGGCCAGCCGCAGCGCGGTCAGCGGGGTTTGTTCCGACGGTTTGAGCACCACGGTATTACCCGCAGCGAGGGCCGGGGCGATTTTCCAAGCGACCATCATCAGTGGGTAATTCCACGGCGCAATGGAAGCGATCACGCCGACCGGGTCGCGGCGGATCATCGAAGTGTGGCCGGGCAGGTATTCACCGCCGGCCGAACCGCTCATGCAGCGGCTGGCGCCTGCGAAAAAACGGAACACATCGGCAATCGCCGGGATCTCGTCGTTCAACGCCGCGCTGTAGGGTTTGCCGCAGTTGTCGGATTCCAGTTTCGCCAGTTCCTCGCCATGCGCTTCGATGGCATCGGCGAGTTTCAGCAGCAGCAATGAGCGGTCTTTCGGTGGCGTTTGCGACCAGCTGGCGAACGCGGCATCGGCAGCACGCACGGCGGCATCGACCTGGGCTTCGCTGGCTTCGTTGATTTCCACCAGGACACGGCCCAGTGACGGGTTGAACACCGGCTGCGCCCGGCCTTCGCCGTCGAGCAGCTGGCCGTTGATCAGGAGTTTGGTTTGCATGGCATGTTCCTCTTCAACACAAATTTTTTTTTGCTGAAACCGCATTTGTCTGTCGTGACCCGATCTGTAGGAGCCTGGCTTGCCAGCGATAGCGACTGGTCAACCAACATCAATGTCGGATGTCAGTCAGTCATCGCTGGCAAGCCAGGCTCCTACAGATTTCGGTGCGTTGTTAGATGGTTGGTTTGTTCACGGCCGCGCTCGACACGTCCACTGTCTTCACCAGCGGCTTGGAAAACTTCCACGCATCACCCGCCGGGGCGGTGCCTTTGTCGTACGGCTTGCCCAGCAGCATGTAAAGCAGACCGGCGCCCATCACCACCAGCGTGGTCAGGATCATTGAGTAGTTGATGTACCACGCTGCATCCGGCGAACGCGGCCAGACCATATTGATGATTGCGCAGACGCCATACACCAGCGCAGCGAGGTTCACCCACAGGCCCCACGCGCCCAGCGTGAACTGACCGTTCGGCCGCCAGCCTTTCGCACGGGCAATCAGCGCCGCAACGATGATCAACTGGAAAGCCACGTAGATACCAATCGCCGCAAAACCGACGATGGTCGCCACGGCGTCCGCCATGAACATGCCCAGGCAGACGATGCCGGCAGGCACCAGGCCGCTGATCAGCAGCGCGAACGACGGCACTTGATTGCCGGACAGGCGTTTGAGCAGCGAGCTGCCGACGATCATTTCGTCACGGGCGTAGGCGAACAACAGGCGACTCGCCGCCGCTTGCAGGCTCAGCACACAGGAGA
>JALYPE010000555.1 GCA_030856525.1 Pseudomonadota bacterium
GCTGCACACGCTGGACCTGACGACCCCGGTCAAGGATCAATTTGTTCAGGACCTGTTCGGCTTGCTGCCACCGGCGCTGGCGGCTGAAGCCAAAATCCAGTTCTGCGGCCCGACCGGTACCGATGCGGTGGAGGCCGCGCTGAAACTGGTGCGCACCGCCACCGGGCGCAGCACTGTGTTGTCGTTTCAGGGCGGCTACCACGGCATGAGCCAGGGCGCATTGAGCCTGATGGGCAGCCTGGGTCCTAAGCAACCGCTGGGTGCATTGCTCAGCAGTGGCGTGCAATTCATGCCGTATCCTTATGATTACCGCTGCCCGTTCGGCCTCGGTGGTGCGCAGGGTGTGCAGGTCAATTTGAGTTACCTGGAAAACCTGCTGAATGATCCGGAAGCCGGTGTGCAGTTGCCGGCGGCGGTCATTGTTGAAGTCGTACAGGGCGAAGGCGGGGTGATTCCGGCCGATCTCGACTGGTTGCGCGGCGTCCGGCGCATCACTGAACAGGCCGGCGTGGCGCTGATCGTCGATGAAATCCAGAGCGGTTTTGCGCGTACCGGCAAGATGTTCGCCTTTGAGCACGCCGGGATAATTCCGGATGTCGTGGTGATGTCCAAAGCCATCGGCGGCAGCCTGCCGCTGGCGGTTGTCGTCTACCGTGACTGGCTGGACACCTGGCTGCCAGGCGCGCATGCCGGGACTTTTCGCGGCAACCAGATGGCCATGGCTGCGGGCTCTGCAGTGATGCGTTATCTGATTGAGCACAAGGTTTGCGAACGCGCCGCGGCGATGGGTGAGCGCCTGAGCGAACACCTGCGCATTCTCCAGCGGGACTTCCCGCAATTGGGCGATATCCGCGGGCGCGGCTTGATGCTTGGTGTGGAACTGGTTGATCCAACCGGTGAACCGGACGCGCAAGGTCATCCGCCGATTTTCGCTCGACTCGCGCCGCTGGTGCAGCGCGAATGCCTCAAGCGCGGCTTGATCCTCGAACTGGGCGGGCGGCATGGCGGCGTGGTGAGGTTCCTGCCGCCGCTGATCATCACCGCCGCGGAAATCGACCGGGTTGCGGAGATCTTCGGTCGGGCGATGGTGGCCGCAACGACGAGTCTCTAAATTTACCGACCCGCGCAACGTTCCTTCTACATAACGGCTGCGCACTGCTGCGCAGCAACCGACAACGATGGAGAACCAGCATGACTTCAGTATTCGACCGCGAGGACATCCTCTTTCAGGTGGTGGTCAACCACGAAGAACAATATTCGATCTGGCCAGACTACAAAGCCGTGCCCGGGGGCTGGCGCACCGTGGGTAAAAGCGGTTTGAAAAAGGAATGCCTGGCCTATATCGAAGAAGTCTGGACGGACATGCGCCCGTTGAGCCTGCGCCAGAAGATGGATGAGCAGGCGGCAGTGGCTATCAATTGAGACGCTGAGCGTCCCAGGATGCGTGCCCACGCAGAGTGTGGGGAAAAAAAGCCCGCTGGACCGAGATGGTCAGCGGGCTTTTTCATGTGCGCAGTTTGTGTCGCCTTGCGGTCCGGCTGACGTTACGCCCCACTCAATCCTTTGATGACCAGATCCACGTTGCCTTCGAGCTCTGCCACCGGGTCCGCCGCATCGGTACTCAATACCACCAAGCGACTTCCAGACTCGGTAATCGCCGCTTTCACCGCGTCAGACGGCGGCCGATGATGCAGCACGATCGCCACATCGTTGTCCTTCAGCGTCGCGACCAACTGCTTCAGCGCCTCGGGCGTCCATTCGGTATCCGGCCGTGCATCCAGCCCCACCAACTCCAGATTGAGCCCGCCGATCAGGTAGCCGAAGTGATCACTTAAACTCATCACGCTGAGGTTGTCAGCGGCAGCCAGCCGCGCTTCGCTGTCGGCGCTGAGTTTGAGCAAGCGCTGTTTCAGCGCTGCCAGGTTCGCCTCGATCGCTGGCTTGGCTGCGGGCGCCAGGCGCACGAGGTCCGCCGCCATCACGTCCGCCATGCGCCCCATGTTGTTGCTGGAAAACCACGGCTGACTGTTCAGGCCATCGACCTTGTTGTCCGGTTGCACGGCAATGCCGGGCAGGGCGCCGTCCACCGGGCGGGCGGCGTCAATTTCGACGATGCGAATGTTGCTGCGACGGGAGAACGGATACAGCGGATCATCCGCCCACAGCGAGCGCACACCGATCACCGCATCGGCATCGTTCGCCAGTTTCGCCAGCGCCGGCGCGCCACGGCCAGAGAAATAAGCGGTCTGACGACTGCCGGGCAAGCTCGCCGGCGCTGCACGTTCAAGTTTGACGTCGGTGCCTTTGAGCAGCACTTCGCCCAGTCCATAGGTGATCGGCAATGACGCGAGCACATGCAAAGGTCTAACGGCTTGCGCGGCGAAGGACGTATTCATCAGCCCGCACACAGCAACGGCCAGGGCCAGTTTTCGTATTGAAAAAGTCATTTATCCGAGATTCCCTTTCAGGCTGGGGACCACACCGCGCGCAATGGCAGAGAGGGCAAAGGCGATACCGGATACCAGGATGATGGCGGCGCCGGACGGGATTGGCAGGTCGAATACGATCGGTGCGAGGATCCCGCACAGCGTGCTGACCGTGGCAATCAACACCGAGCACCAGAAAAAGCCCTTGAGTGACTGGCTGAGCAAACGGGCGGCCGCGGCCGGAATCACCAACAATGCACCCACCAGAATCGCGCCAATGACTTTCACCGCCGCCACGGTGATCAGCGTCACCAGAATCACGAACAGATAATCCAGGGTTTTCACCGCCACGCCGCGCACCGCCGCCAGTTGCGGATTGAAGCTGGCGAGCATGATGCGGTTGTACAACGGCAGCGCCAGCGCCATCACCAGCGAGCCAACGATGGCCAACACCAGCAGGTCATTGCCGTTGACCGTCAGCACCGAGCCGAACAGAACGTTTTCGAGGATGTGCACGTTGATTTTGCCGGCCAGAATCAGCAACAGACTGGCGCCCAGTGCCAACGAAACCGAAAGGAATACGCCGATCAGCGTATCCGGCGAGAGCCCGGTGCGGTTTCGCAGGTAATTCAGCGAAATCCCGAACAACAGGCAGTAACCGAAGAGGCTGCCGTAAGGCCCGGTGTAAGGTTCGCCGAGCAGGATGCCGATGGCGACGCCGGTCAGCGCCGCGTGCCCCACCGCCTCGGAGAAAAACGCAAAGCGCTTGACCACCACCAGCGTGCCGAGCCCACCGAGTACCGGGCCGATCAACAGCCCCGCGAGCAGGGCGTTGACCACAAATCCATACGCCAGCGCTTCAGGCAGATAACCCGAAGACGCCCAGCCCTGGATCATCAAACGAAAGGCTTCATAACTCATCAGGCAGCGCTCCGTGGATGAGTCGAAAACAGCGTCAGCAAACGCTCCGGAGACAGTGCCTGTTGCGGCGGCGCATCGAACAATACTCGACGGTTCAGCCCGGTGACGCGATCGGCCAGCCGTCCGACGGCTTCCAGATCGTGCTCGATCCACAACACGGTCATGCCGCTCTGGCGCCAGTCGTCGAGCAGGCGCTCGAAAACGCGGATGCCGGCCTCGTCGAGTGCCGACATCGGTTCATCGAGTACCAGCAACTGCGGCGCCGGGATCAACCCTTGCGCCAACAACACGCGCTGACGCTCGCCGCCGGACAGCGCGCCCATGCGCCGTTTGCGCTTGTCCTGCATGCCGACGCGCTCCAGTGCTTCCCCGATGGCGGCGGCGTAATGCTTGCTTACCCCAAGAAACGCCGGGCGCCGCTGGCACATCGCGGCCATGAAATCATCGACGGTCATCGGCAGGCCGCGATCGAATTCCAGGGCTTGCGGCACATAACCGATGGTCCCGGGTTCGCCGGGCCATTGCAGGCTCAAACGACCTTGATGGGGCATTTGCCCGAGCAAGGTCTTGATTAGCGAACTCTTGCCGCCACCGTTGGGGCCAACCAGCGCGTGGATGCTGCCGGGCTGAACCTGGAAGGTCACCTTGTCGAGGATCGTCGTGCGACCCAGCGTCAGGCTGATATCGGCAAAATCCAGGGTTGGGCCGGCGGCCTGGACGAGGCGGGTTTCCTGGACGGTCATGCGCCGGACTCCTGAATCGCGCGAACCACGGTGTTGAGGTTGCCGGTCATTTCCTTTTCGTATTTGTCGGCGGTGTAATCGCCGTAGGAAATGTGCGACAGCGGGTACAGCTTCACCCCGGATTCACGCTGAATGGTGTCGACGTAGCTGGACGGGAAGTCCATCTCGGAGAAGATCACTTTCACGTCCAGTTCGCGCAGTTGATCGATGGTTTTCTTCAACTGGCTCGGGCTCGGCTCGATACCGTGGGCGGGTTCGACCACGGCCGTCACTTCGAGGCCGAATTCGCGCAGCAGGTAGTCATACGCCGCGTGCACCGTGGCCACGCGCAATTCGGCATTGGGTGCCTCGGTCAGTTTTGCCAGGGCATCGGCGCGCATCGTACGTAGGCGCTTGCCGTACGCGCGGGCGTTCTGGGTGTAGGTCTTGGCGTTCGCCGGATCGAGCTTGCCGAGTTCCCGGGCGATGTTATTGACCTGGGCGATCGAAGCGCTGATCGACAGGAATGTGTGCGGATTTACCACTTTGCCGGCACCGCGAGCAGCAACACCGGTTGCCGCCAGCAGCGGCACGTTTTCGTTGGCTTCGATCACGGCGATATTTGGCGTTTCGCTGGCGGCGATCATACGGTCGGCGAAATCGTCATGGCCGACGCCATTGAGCACAACCACGTCGAGCCCGCCAATGCGCTTGATGTCTTCAGCGCGGGGTTCATAGGCGTGCGGGTTGAAACCGGCCGGAATCAGCGGCACCACTTCGGCCTTGTCGCCGACGATGTTAGCCACATAGCTGTAATAAGGGTGCAGCGTGATGCCAATGCGCAAGCGCTTGGGCTCGTCGGCGCTGACCATAGGTGTCAGCAGGCAAGCGAGCAGGCCGGCCAGTAGCAGGCGCACGAAGGAACGTTGAGATGAACTAGGCATGGGAAAGCGGTCTT
>JALYPE010000596.1 GCA_030856525.1 Pseudomonadota bacterium
GAGCAGTGGCAAGTGTTCGCCGGTTACAGCTACCTCGACGGCAAGCAGGTTGACGGTGGCCCATTGGGTGCGGCGAACGACGGCAACCAACTGCCGAACACGCCGAAGAACAGCGCCAGCGTGTGGACGACTTACGCCATCACGCCGAAGCTGACCATCGGCGGCGGCGCGTTCTATGTCGACGACGTGTACGGCAGCACAGCGAACACCACCATGGTCGATTCCTATGTGCGGTACGACGCCATGGCCAGCTACAAGGTCAGCAAAAACCTCGACCTGCAGCTGAACGTGCAAAACCTGACCGACGAAACCTACTACGACAAAGCGTTCTCGACCCACTTCGCCAATCAGGCGGCGGGCCGTACAGCGTTGGTGAGCACCAACTTCCACTTCTGATGGCAGTTGCACCGCGCGTCGTGGGAGCAAAGCTTGCTCGCGAAAGCACTCTGTCAGACGACATTTTTGTGAGGCTCAGTCCGTCTTCGCGAGCAAGCCCGCTCCCACAGGTAACTTGGGTGCAACGTGACATCAGAGCCAGGCCCCGTTCATCTGCATGAACGGGGCTTTTGTGCGTAAACACCAAGCTTCTCGACAACCCACGGCATAATGCCCGCCGTGATGATCATTTTCGAACGAACAAGGCGAGCGATGTGTTGAAGAAAACCCTGTTCCAGTTGCACTGGTTCTTCGGCATCAGTGCCGGGCTGGTCCTGGCCCTGATGGGCATCACCGGGGCGACGGTGTCGTTCCAGGATGAAATCCTGCGCGCCCTCAACCCCTCGGTGTTGCAGGTCGAGAAGCAGGTTGCCGGTGTCCTGCCCCCCGCCGAACTGGTGGAAAAAATCGAGGGTGCGTCCGGCAAGAAAGTCTCGATGCTGACGGTCGAGACCGACAGCGGCAATGCCGCGCGGGTGTTCTTCACCCCGCCGCCCGGCGAGCGTCGTGGCGAGATGCGCTACTTCGATCCCTACACCGGCGAGTTCATGGGCGCTGCCACGGGCCAGGATTTCTTCGGCCTGATGTTGCGTCTGCACCGCTTCCTCGCCATCGGCGACACCGGCCGGCAAATCACCGGTGCCTGCACGCTGATCCTGATCTTCTTCTGCCTGTCCGGCCTGTACCTGCGCTGGCCTCGTCAGTGGAGTAGCTGGCGCGCCTGGCTGACGCTCGACTGGAAGAAAAAAGGTCGCAGCTTCAACTGGGATCTGCACTCGGTCGCCGGCACCTGGTGCCTGGTGTTTTACCTGCTGGCAGCGTTGACCGGGTTGTCGTGGTCCTACGAGTGGTACAACAAAGGCCTGACCCGTCTGCTGTCCGATTCGCCACAGAACGAGCGCGTTCGGGGTGGTCGCGGCCCGGCACCCAGCGGTCCGGCGCCGACCGCCGATTACGCGGCGATGTGGAGCAGCATCTACAGCGCTGCCGGCCCGGCATTGAGTTCCTATAACATCCGCATGCCGCCAGTGGCCGGCCAACCGGCTACGGTGTTCTACCTGCTGGACTCCTCGCCGCATGACCGTGCGCTGAACCAGATCAGCCTCGATCCGGCGACGGGCGCCGTCAAACGTCATGATCGCTACAGCGACAAAAGCCTCAAGGCGCAATTGCTGACCAGTATCTACGCGCTGCACGTTGGCAGTTATTTTGGCATGATCGGGCGGATCATCCTGACGGTCAGCGCGCTGACCATGCCGCTGTTTTTCATTACCGGCTGGTTGCTCTACCTGGATCGTCGGCGCAAGAAAAAGCAGATCAAGGACGCGCGCAAAGGCCTGGTGCAACCGGGCAGCGACGCACCGGCCTGGCTGATCGGTTTTGCCAGCCAGAGCGGCTTTGCCGAACAGCTGGCGTGGCAGACTGCCGGGCAACTACAGGCTGCCGGACTGCCGGTGAGGGTTCAGCCGTTGGCGACGGTCAGCGAGCAGGATCTGCTGGATTCAAGCAACGCGCTGTTCGTGGTCAGCACCTTCGGCGACGGCGAAGCGCCAGACAGCGCCCGTGCTTTCGAGCGCAAAGTGCTCGGCCGGGTAGCGAGCCTGGGCAGCCTCAACTACGCCGTGCTCGGATTGGGTGACAGGCAGTACCAGCATTTCTGCGGTTTCGCCCGACGCCTGCACACCTGGCTCAGCGAACACGGCGGCAAGCATCTGTTCGCTCCCGTGGAAGTCGACTGCGGCGACCCCTACGCGTTGCGCCACTGGCAGCAGCAACTGGGCCTGCTGACCGGACAGGCGCCCGTAGACACCTGGCAAGCACCCAGCTACGACAACTGGACGCTCACCCGCCGCGAGTTGATGAACCCCGGCAGCAGCGGCGCGGCGGTTTATCTACTCGGCTTCAGCGCTCCGACCACCAGCAGCTGGCTGGCCGGCGACCTGGTGGAAGTCCTGCCGCGCAACTGCCCGTGGGCAATCGAACATTTCCTGGATGGCCTGGGGATTGATGGTCGCGCGGCGGTGACGCTGGAGGGTTTCTCACAACCGCTGGAGCAAGCGCTCGCCACTCGCCAATTGCCGGAGAATCGAACGCACCTGGTGGGCCTGCATGCGCAAGCATTGGTCGATGCACTGGTGCCGTTGGCGATGCGCGAATATTCAGTCGCCTCGATTGCTGCCGACGGTGTGCTGGAGCTGATCGTGCGTCAGGAACTGCATCCCGACGGCAGCCTCGGTATCGGCTCCGGCTGGCTGACCGAACACGCGCCGGTGGGCAGCGCCATCAGCCTGCGGGTGCGGCGTAACAGCGGCTTCCATCTGCCGGTCGAACCGGTGCCGATGATCCTGCTGGGCAACGGTACCGGCCTGGCCGGACTGCGCAGTTTGCTCAAGGCGCGCATCGCCGATGGGCAACAACGCCATTGGCTGTTGTTCGGCGAACGCAATCGCGAATTAGATTACCTGTGTCGCGCAGAGCTGGAAGAATGGCTGATATCCGGCGATATCGAGCGCCTCGACCTGGCTTTTTCACGGGATCAGGCGGAGAAGATTTACGTGCAGGATCGACTGCGTGAGTCCGCTGATGTGCTCAAGCAATGGCTTACGGACGGCGCAGTGATTTACATCTGCGGCAGCTTGCAGGGGATGGCTTCAGGCGTGGATCACGCGCTCAACGAAATGCTCGGCATCGAAGAAGTTGATCGCCTGATCGAGCAGGGCCGGTACCGCCGGGATGTTTACTGACCGGTGAAATCTCTTTAGGAGCAAGCTTGCTCGCGATGACGGATCAACAGTCAATAATGAATTGCCTGTAAGACTGCTATCGCGAGCAAGCCTGCTCCAACCTATTTGGGTGTCAGGCGCTGACCGGTTCTACGGCCAGCTCGACAACCTCCGGTCGCTTGAGCAACGCATACGCGACCGCCGTCACCAGACTCCCCGCGACAATCGCCAGCAGATAAAGCAGCGCATGGTTGATCGCGTTCGGGATCAGCATCACGAACAGCCCACCGTGTGGCGCCATCAGTTTGCAGCCGAAATACATCGACAAGGCGCCAGTCAACGCACCCCCGGCGATGCTCGCCGGGATCACCCGCAACGGGTCTTTGGCGGCGAACGGAATCGCGCCTTCGGAGATGAAACACATACCCAACACCAACGCGGCCTTGCCCGCCTCTCGCTCCGTCTGGGCGAACTTGCGCCGGGCAATGAACGTGGCGATGCCCAGGCCAATCGGCGGCACCATACCGGCGGCCATGGTCGCGGCCATCGGTGCATAACTCTGCGAGGCCAACAGCCCCACCGAGAACGCATAAGCCGCCTTGTTGATCGGCCCGCCGAGGTCGACGCACATCATGCCGCCCAGCAACACGCCGAGCAGAATCGCGTTGGTGGTGCCCATGCTGTCGAGGAACTGCGTCAGCCCCGCCAGCATGCCGGCGACCGGTTTGCCGACCACATAAATCATCACCAGGCCGGTGAACAGGCTGGCGAATAACGGAATGATCAGAATCGGTTTCAGCGCTTCGAGGCTCTGCGGCAAA
The DNA here is from genome assembly GCA_030856525.1 of Pseudomonadota bacterium. Taxonomy (GTDB): domain Bacteria; phylum Pseudomonadota; class Gammaproteobacteria; order Pseudomonadales; family Pseudomonadaceae; genus Aquipseudomonas. The sequence continues at coordinate 3,980 of JALYPE010000596.1, forward strand.
CGCGCATATCGGTTGATCGCCTGCGCCGCGTAACCGGCGATGAAACCGGCAATGATCCCGCCGATAAACCCGGCGCCCAAGGTGCTCGCCAACAGTCCACCGATCATTCCCGGCGCAAGACCCGGACGGTCAGCAATCGAGTAGGCGATGTAACCCGCCAGCAGCGGCACCATCAGCTTGAACGCGGTGTCGCCGCCGATCTGCATCAGCGCGGCGGCCAGCGTGCCCTCCTCCTTGAAGGCGCTGATTCCGAAGACGAACGACAGCGCGATCATCAAACCGCCCGCCACCACCATCGGCAGCATGAACGAAACACCGGTCAGCAAGTGTTTGTAAACGCCGGTTTTCTCCTGCTTGGCCGGGCCATTTCCAGCGCTTGCCGCGCTCTCCTGGCGCCCTTCGGCCAACGCTTTGTTCAGCGTCGCTTCGGCTTGCTTGAGGGCGATGCCCGTGCCGCAGCGGTAGATTTTCTTGCCGGCAAAACGCTCGGTCGCGACTTCGATGTCGCACGCCAGCAGCACCACGTCGGCATCGGCAATCGCTGCCGCACTCAGTGGATTGCGCGCGCCGACCGAGCCCTGGGTCTCGATCTGCAAGTCATAACCCAGACGTTTGGCCGCTTGCTGCAAGGCTTCGGCCGCCATGAAGGTGTGGGCTACACCGGTCGGGCACGCCGTAATAGCGACCAGACGCGGTGCATTCTTGACGATGGTTTCAGGTGCGTCGAGCGCATCGGGCGCGACGTAAACCTGCGCCTCTTCTGCACCGCGCCGCAGCACTGCTTCGACATCTTGCAGGGCTTGCGCCGGGGCAATCTGAAAGACGCGTTTGCCGACGAACCGCGTCATGTCCACCGACCCGGTAGCGACCAGCAATACCCACTCGGCCGCCTCAATCGTGGCCGCCGACAACTCGCGCTCGGGATGCGCCGCATCCACCACTTCTACGCTGGTGCTCCAGCCCTGACGTTGCGCTGCAGCGTCAAGCAAACGGGCGCACAGCACACTGGTGACCATGCCGTTCGGACAGGCCGTAACAATGGCTAACTTCATCACAAACCCTCTTATTGTTCTGTCAGGGGACGCACGCGCACACCCTGTTCGAGCTGCGCCAATTGCGCCGCATCGGCGATTCCGAAACCAATCTGGGTGACCGCCAGCGCGGCAATCGCGGTGGCGGTGCGCAGGGTTTGTTCAGGCGTATCGGCACTGAGCAAACCATGGAGCATGCCGGCCAGCAACGAGTCCCCGGCACCGACCGTAC
>JALYPE010000614.1 GCA_030856525.1 Pseudomonadota bacterium
GCTGCAAACCTATGCCACCGAGCACGGGCTGAGCTGGATCGAGGATCCATCAAACGGGGACCGTCGGTTCTCGCGCAACTATCTTCGCCATCAGGTCTTCCCGGCGTTGACTGAGCGGTGGCCCCAAGCTGCGGCGAACATGGCCCGCAGCGCGGCGCACTTGCGTGAGGCGCGGGGATTGCTCGATGAGCTGGCGCTGATTGATCTGGCCTCCGCGCAAATCGCCTGCGAATTCGACTGGCTGGGTGTGCCTTCCCTGGAGCTGACTCCGCTCGCAACACTGTCCGCCGCCCGCCAGCGTAATGCGCTCAGTCACTGGCTCTCGTCATTGTCGAGCTTGCCCGACAGCGACCATTGGTCGGGCTGGGAAAATTTGCGCGATGCGACGGAGGATGCCCGACCGATCTGGGCCTTGGCCGGCGGCGAATTGCATCGGGCCGGTGGGCGAATCTGGTGGCTGTCCGGCGCCTGGTTGCGCCATCCACTTGCTTCAACCGAATGGCTGGAGCCAGCGAAAGCTCTGACATTGCCGGATAACGGCGTGCTGACGATCAGCGGAAGCGTGCCGAATGGTCCTCTACATATTCGGTATCGTGAAGGAGGGGAGGTCATGCATCTGCCCGGGCGTGGGCATCGCGATCTCAAGCGCCTGCTCAATGAAAGTGCGGTTCCCGGGTTCGTCCGTGGCAGATTGCCGCTGCTCTGGCAGGGTGAGCAATTGCTGGCGGTGGCCAACCTGCGGGGCTTGAATGCCAGTGGGCAGCACGGCTGGAATTTGCATTGGCGGCCGCCGAGCGAAGATCAAGGTTTGAGCTGATAGGGGCTTTCCGGTAGACTACGCTCCCTTCTTGATACAACTTCTGTGGATTCGCCTGAATTGCAGGAGTTGCCGATTACCAAGCAGTCTTTGCTGGGCGATTCCAAAAAATGTGTAGCGAGCAACGTACCGGTGTTTCATTTTCCGGTCTGTCCCAACGCGGCGGTTTTTTCGAAGGTTGCACTGTGATTAATGCAGGTGATCGGGGGCTTCGGCCTTCCTTCGCTTTCCCCGGCGGCTCGGACCGCTTTAACGCAGACTTCTAGGGTTTTTCATGACGCGCTACATATTCGTCACGGGCGGTGTTGTTTCTTCATTGGGGAAAGGCATTGCCTCGGCTTCATTGGCGGCCATCCTGGAGGCGCGGGGACTTAAGGTCACCATGCTGAAGCTGGACCCGTACATCAACGTTGACCCGGGCACCATGAGCCCGTTCCAGCACGGTGAAGTGTTCGTCACCCACGACGGCGCCGAGACCGACCTGGACCTGGGTCACTACGAGCGGTTCATCCGCACGACCATGACCCAGAACAACAACTTCACCACCGGCCGTGTCTACGAACACGTGCTGCGCAAAGAGCGCCGTGGTGATTACCTGGGCGCGACCATCCAGGTCATCCCGCACATCACCGACGAGATCAAGCGCCGGATCATCAAGGGCGCCGGCGATGCCGACGTGGCCATGGTCGAGATCGGTGGCACCGTGGGTGACATCGAATCGCAACCGTTCCTCGAGGCGATTCGCCAGCTGCGTTTCGAAGTCGGCGCCAAGCGCGCGATGCTGATGCACCTGACGCTGGTGCCGTACATCGCCACCGCCGGTGAAACCAAAACCAAGCCCACCCAGCACTCGGTCAAGGAACTGCGTTCCATAGGCCTGCAACCTGACGTGCTGGTGTGCCGCTCCGATCACCCGATCGACATCTCCTCGCGTCGCAAGATCGCGCAATTCACCAACGTTGAAGAACGTGCGGTGATCGCGCTGGAAGATGCCGACACCATCTACAAGATCCCGGGCATTCTGCATTCGCAGGGTCTGGACGATTTTGTCGTCGAGCGTTTCGGCCTGCAGTGTGGCGGTGCCGATCTGTCCGAGTGGGAAGCGGTAGTTGACGCCAAACTGAACCCGGAACACGAAGTGACCATCGCGATGGTCGGCAAGTACATGGAGCTGCTGGACGCTTACAAGTCGCTGATCGAAGCGATGAGTCACGCCGGTATCAGCAACCGTACCAAGGTCAACCTGCGCTACATCGATTCCGAAGACATTGAAAACCAGGGCACTGCGCTGCTGGAAGGTGTCGACGCGATCCTCGTACCGGGTGGCTTCGGTCTGCGTGGCGTGGAAGGCAAGATTACCGCCGTCCAGTTCGCTCGCGAAAACAAGGTGCCGTACCTTGGCATCTGCCTGGGCATGCAAGTGGCCGTGATCGAGTTTGCGCGTAACGTGCTGGGCTGGAAAGACGCCAACTCCACCGAGTTCGATCGCGCCAGCGGTCACCCGGTGGTGGGCCTGATCACCGAGTGGGAAGATGCCACCGGCGCCGTCGAAACCCGTACCGAAACGTCCGACCTGGGCGGCACCATGCGCCTTGGTGCACAGGACTGCCTGCTGGAACCGGGCTCGCTGGTGCACGACTGCTACGCCAAAGACGTGATCGTCGAGCGTCACCGTCATCGTTACGAAGTGAACAACAACCTGCTGCCGCAGATCATGGAAGCCGGCCTGAAAATCTCCGGTCGTTCCGGTGATGGCGCGCTGGTCGAAGTGGTTGAAGCGCCGGATCATCCCTGGTTCGTCGCTTGCCAGTTCCACCCTGAGTTCACCTCGACGCCACGCGACGGTCACCCGTTGTTCAGCGGTTTCGTCAAAGCTGCTTTGGCTCAACACCAGAAGAAGGCGTAACTGCAATGGCGCAGAAGATCATCCGTGTAGGCGATATCGAAATTGCCAACGACAAGCCAATGGTGCTGTTCGGTGGCATGAACGTGCTGGAAAGCCGCGACATGGCCATGCAGGTTTGCGAAGAGTACGTAAAGGTTACCGAAAAGCTCGGTATCCCTTACGTGTTCAAGGCCAGCTTCGACAAGGCCAACCGTTCTTCCGTGACCTCTTACCGTGGCCCCGGCCTGGAAGAGGGCATGCGGATTTTCCAGGACATCAAGCAAGCCTTCGGCGTGCCGATCATCACCGACGTCCACGAGCCGGATCAGGCTGCGGTCGTTGCTGAAGTCTGCGACATCATCCAGTTGCCGGCTTTCCTGTCGCGCCAGACCGACCTCGTGGTTGCGATGGCCAAGACCGGCGCGGTCATCAACATCAAGAAAGCCCAGTTCCTCGCCCCTCAGGAAATGAAACACATCCTGAGCAAATGCGTTGAAGCGGGTAACGATCAGTTGATTCTCTGCGAACGCGGTTCAAGCTTCGGCTACAACAACCTGGTCGTCGACATGCTCGGCTTCGGCATCATGAAGCAGTTCGAATACCCGGTGTTTTTCGACGTGACCCACGCGCTGCAAATGCCGGGTGGTCGTGCCGATTCCGCCGGCGGTCGTCGCGCTCAGGTCCTCGACCTGGCGAAGGCCGGCATGAGCCAGTCGCTTGCCGGTCTGTTCCTGGAAGCGCATCCGGATCCTGACAATGCCAAATGCGATGGCCCCTGCGCGCTGCGCCTGGACAAACTGGAGCCATTCCTCGCCCAGCTCAAAGCTTTGGACGAACTGGTAAAGAGTTTTCCGGTCGTAGAGACCGCGTAACAGCGAATTCTCACCGTAGGAGCTGGCTTGCTGGCGATGGCGATCTTGAAC
>JALYPE010000637.1 GCA_030856525.1 Pseudomonadota bacterium
ACGCCCAAGCGCTTCGAAGCCTACGGCTGGCAGGTGATCCGCAATGTCGACGGCCACGATCCGGAAGAAATCAAGACTGCCATCGAAACCGCGCGCAAAAGCGAGCAGCCGACGCTGATCTGCTGCAAGACCACCATCGGTTTCGGTTCGCCGAACAAGCAAGGTAAAGAAGACTGCCACGGCGCTCCGTTGGGTGACGCGGAAATCGCTCTGACCCGCGCGGCACTGAAGTGGAATCACGGCCCGTTCGAAATCCCGGCCGACATCTACGCCGAATGGGATGCCAAGGAAGCCGGTCTCGCGGCCGAAGCCGAGTGGGATCAGCGTTTCGCTGCCTATTCCGCCGCGTTCCCTGAGCTGGCCAACGAACTGGTGCGTCGTCTGAGCGGTGAATTGCCGGCTGACTTCGCTGAAAAAGCGTCGGCCTACATCGCTGAAATCGCGGCCAAAGGCGAAACCATCGCCAGCCGCAAAGCCAGCCAGAACGCGCTGAACGCTTACGGCCCGTTGTTGCCGGAACTGCTCGGTGGTTCGGCTGACCTGGCCGGTTCCAACCTGACCTTGTGGAGTGGCTGCAAAGGCGTCACTGCTGAAGACGCCAGCGGCAACTACATGTACTACGGCGTGCGCGAATTCGGCATGAGCGCAATCATGAACGGCGTGGCCTTGCACGGCGGTCTGGTGCCTTACGGCGCGACCTTCCTGATGTTCATGGAATATGCGCGCAACGCGGTACGCATGGCTGCGCTGATGAAGAAGCGCGTGGTGTTCGTCTACACCCACGACTCCATCGGCCTGGGTGAAGACGGCCCGACTCACCAGCCAATCGAGCAACTGACCAGTCTGCGCAGCACGCCGAACCTCGACACCTGGCGCCCAGCCGATGCCGTTGAATCGGCGGTCTGCTGGAAGCTGGCGATCGAGCGCAAGGACGGCCCTTCGGCGCTGATCTTCTCGCGTCAGAACCTGCAGCATCAGGAACGTGATGCCGGCCAGATCGCCGACATCGCCCGTGGCGGTTACGTCTTGAAGGATTGCGTGGGCGAGCCTGAGCTGATCCTGATCTCCACCGGTTCGGAAGTCGGTCTGGCGGTTCAGGCTTACGACAAACTGACCGCGCAAGGTCGCAATGTGCGCGTTGTTTCGATGCCTTGCACCAGCGTGTTCGATGCGCAGGACGCCGGTTACAAGCAAGCGGTTCTGCCGTTGCAGGTCAGCGCCCGTATCGCCATCGAAGCCGCGCATGCGGACTACTGGTATAAATACGTGGGCCTGGAAGGCCGCGTGATCGGCATGACCTCTTACGGCGAGTCGGCGCCTGCGTCAGCCTTGTTCGAAGAGTTTGGTTTTACCCTGGAAAACATCCTGGGTCAGGCTGAAGAGCTGCTGGAAGACTAAAGCACAACGCGGTGGCCCCGGCCGCCGCGATACCTGTAGGAGCGAGCTTGCTCGCGATGGTCGTAAACGGTAACGCTGGCTGTCTGGATAAACGCGTTGTCCTGAAGTCCTTCGCGAGCAAGCTCGCTCCTACAAGGTTTGTGTTGTTAACGAGAATTTCGTCTGCCCGCGTCTATAGAGAACCCCATGCCTCAACCGCGTCCTTACAAAGTTGCACTCAACGGCTATGGCCGCATTGGTCGTTGCGTCTTGCGTGCGTTGTTCGAGCGAGGCGAGAAGGCCGGGTTTGAAATTGTCGCAATCAACGATCTGGCAGACATGGCCAGCATCGAATACCTGACACGTTTCGACTCCACGCACGGGCGTTTTCCCGGTGAAGTGCGAGTGGACGGCGATTGTCTGCATATCAATGGCGATTGCGTGAAGGTCCAGCGCAGTGCCACCCCCGAAGGAATAGATTGGGCGTCGCTGGGCATCGACCTTGTGCTGGAGTGCTCCGGTGCCTGGCACACCCGTGAAGACGGCCAGCGCTTTCTCGATGCCGGCGCACCGCGGGTGTTGTTTTCCCAGCCGATGGCCAGCGAGTCGGATGTTGACGCCACCATCGTCTACGGCGTCAATCAGGATTGTCTGAGCGGCGACGAGCTGCTGGTGTCCAACGCGTCCTGCACCACCAATTGCGGCGTGCCGCTATTGCGCCTGCTGGATCAGGCTATCGGTCTGGAGTACGTGTCGATCACCACTATTCACTCGGCAATGAACGATCAGCCGGTGATCGACGCTTATCACCACGAAGACCTGCGCCGCACCCGTTCGGCGTTTCAGTCGGTGATTCCGGTGTCCACTGGTCTGGCGCGTGGTATCGAACGCTTGCTGCCGGAACTTGCGGGACGAATTCAGGCCAAAGCCGTGCGAGTGCCGACGGTGAACGTGTCCTGTCTCGACATCACGATGCAGACCGTGAGCGACACCGACGCCACCGAGGTCAACCGGATTTTGCGCGAGGCCGCCACCAGTGGCCCGCTCAAAGGCCTGCTGGCCTATACCGAGCTGCCCCATGCAAGCTGTGATTTCAATCACGACCCACATTCTGCAATCGTCGATGCCAGTCAGACGCGCGTTTCCGGCCCACGGCTGGTGAACATCCTGGCCTGGTTCGACAACGAATGGGGTTTTGCTAACCGAATGCTGGACGTTGCAGAACATTATCTGCAAACAGCGATCAACAAACCTGCTCTCTAAAACAGCTACCAGGAAATGCGACCCATGACCGTGTTGAAGATGACCGACCTCGATCTGCAAGGTAAGCGCGTACTGATCCGCGAAGACCTCAACGTCCCAGTCAAGGACGGTGTAGTCACCAGCGACGCGCGGATCCTGGCTTCGCTGCCGACCATCAAGCTGGCCCTGGAAAAAGGCGCGGCGGTGATGGTCTGCTCGCACCTCGGCCGCCCGACAGAAGGCGAGTTCTCTGCCGAGAACAGCCTCAAGCCGGTTGCCGATTACCTGAGCAAAGCCTTGGGCCGTGAAGTGCCGTTGGTGGCCGATTACCTGGAAGGCGTCGAGGTCAAGGCCGGCGACATCGTCCTGTTCGAAAACGTGCGCTTCAACAAGGGCGAGAAAAAGAACGCTGACGAATTGGCGCAGCAATACGCCGCACTGTGCGACGTGTTCGTGATGGACGCTTTCGGCACCGCTCACCGCGCCGAGGGCTCGACCCACGGCGTGGCCAAGTTCGCCAAAGTCGCCGCCGCAGGCCCGTTGCTTGCCGCTGAGCTGGACGCACTGGGCAAGGCGCTGGGTTCGCCGGCGCAGCCAATGGCCGCCATCGTTGCCGGCTCCAAGGTCTCGACCAAACTGGACGTACTGAACAGCCTGAGCCAGATCTGCAATCAACTGATTGTTGGTGGCGGCATCGCCAACACCTTCCTCGCAGCGGCCGGTCACCCGGTCGGCAAATCCCTGTACGAACCGGACCTGCTCGACACCGCGCGTGAAATCGCGGCCAAGGTCAGCGTGCCTTTGCCGGTGGATGTTGTCGTTGCTAAGGAATTCGCGGAAAGCGCCACTGCCACCGTCAAGCTGATCGCTGATGTAGCAGAAGACGACATGATTCTGGACATCGGTCCGCAGACTGCTGCGAATTTCGCCGAACTGCTCAAATCATCCAAAACCATTCTGTGGAACGGCCCGGTCGGCGTGTTCGAATTCGATCAGTTCGGCAACGGCACCAAAGTGCTGGCCCAGGCGATCGCTGAAAGCCCGGCGTTTTCCATTGCAGGCGGCGGCGACACCCTGGCCGCTATCGATAAATATGGCGTTGCTGACCGGATCTCCTACATTTCTACCGGTGGTGGTGCTTTCCTCGAATTCGTCGAAGGCAAAGTGCTGCCGGCCGTCGAAGTCCTCGAAAGCCGGGCCAAGGCCTGAAGTTGTGGTATTGGCCAGGCGAGGGAGTGTTCACATGGTCAGGCTGCTAGCGTTGTTAATCGTTGCCGGTTCGCTGGTGGCGTGCGGGAGTAACCCGAAAGCCGCAGCGCAACCTGCGCCGCAAACCGTGGAAAAGGGCTGCTACCAGGCTGACTGGCAGGCGGAAACCAACCCGGTGATCAACAAGCGCTCAGGGCCGGACGGCCTGGAGAAATATGAAACACAGACACCCGCCAAGGAACATGGCTGTCCTTGACGGGTCTGACTCCTTACTCAGGGCTGGCGGCATGTTTGCCCCGCCGAGGAACACGGATGAAAGCTTTTATCGCCATTACGGCGCTGGCGTTGCTGGCAGGTTGCTCGAGTTTCGACCTGTTCAAACAGGCTGAACCAACGGACAGCTGGACCACCTGGACCTGCGACAGTCAGGCCACAGTGTTGTGGCGTTACGTGAATGAAAGCCGCGAAGAAGTAGACGTCCGCCTCGGCGGTGCCGATCAGGTTTATCGCCTGAAGCAGGAGCCCGGCGCGTCGGGTGCGCTATACAGCAGTGACATGTTGGCGTTTCACCTGAAAGGTGACGAAGGCCTGGTGTACTGGGTCGCCACCAATGATCTGATTGGCCGCGGGTGTAAGGCGCGGTAATTGACACACCACAGACCCAATGTGGGAGCGGGCTTTTGTGGCGAGGGGGCTTGCCCCCGTTGGAGTGCGAAGCGCTCCCCAAGCCAGTGGCCGCGGTACATCAGCCAGACCGCGAAATCTGATTCGCGACTGCTGCGCAGCCGAACGGGGGCAAGCCCCCTCACCACAAGGTTTCAGCGTTACCAGGTTTTTGGCAACACCCAATTCGCAGCCCGGCCTCAACCCCCGATCTGCAATAACTTGAATAGCCACCGCCGCTCCGGCAGGCTGACACGACTAACGACCCAAACCGGGAGAGACACGCACAATGGCACTTATCAGCATGCGCCAGATGCTGGACCACGCAGCCGAATTCGGCTACGGCGTTCCAGCCTTCAACGTCAACAACCTTGAGC
>JALYPE010000673.1 GCA_030856525.1 Pseudomonadota bacterium
CAACATGAACGGCGTGACGCCGCGCTGTTTGGCCAGGGCCATCAGGCCGCTGGCCAAGGCCGCGTCGAGGGTAAAATCCAGACGCGCACCGCACTGGCTCGGCTGCGCCGGACGAGGACGGTCGGTAGGCAACTCAAGCAGCGGTTGTCCGCTGCCCAGACGGTCGCGCCACCAGTTGAGTTGACGCTCCAGCTCGCCTGCTTCCATCCAGCGGCGTTGCCACAGGGCGTAGTCCGAATATTGAATCGGCAATGCTTCAAGCGCAGCGTTCCGGCCTTGGCAATGCGCGGCGTAGAGCCGGGAAAACTCCTCAACCAACACGCCCATCGACCAGCCATCGGTGACAATGTGGTGCAGGGTCAGCAAGAGCACATGGTCATCGGTGTCGAGCTGCAACAGCGTGACCCGTAACAATGGCCCGTGCTGAAGATCGAACGGCCGGGCAATTTCCTTTTCGACGCGACACAACGCGTGATCGAAGCGCTGCGCCTGAGGTTCGTCGCGCAGGTCAATCCGTTCGATGGGCAGCGAGGTGAACCCGGCCAGTATCTGCACCACTTTCCCGTCGTCCTCGACAAAACGGCTGCGCAGGCTCTGATGCCGCTCCAGAAGCACGTCGAAGCTCTGTCGCAATGCCGCGACATTCAGCGGCCCGTGCAAACGCAACGCCGCCGGAATGTTGTACGCCGAACTGTGCGGATCAAGCTGCCAGAGGAACCATTGACGCTGCTGCGCGTACGACAGCTCGAACGTCGTTTGCAGCTCGGCAGCGGGCGGAATCGGCAGCTGGCCGAAACTCACGCCCTGCTCTTGCATGCGGGCCAAAAATTCACGGCGCTTGTCGGCTGGCAGGCCAGCGAAGCGGGTGGCGATGCGCTGGGCAGTGGTGTGTTCCATCAATTGATCTCCATCTCGTCGAGAAGCGACTCGAGCGCATCAAGGCGTGCATCGTTGTCAGCCGGGGCATATTGCCCGGCCATGGCGGCATAAGCCTGCAGGTCGGTGGATTCGAACAGCGCGCGCAGCGGCAACTCGATCCTGAGTTCCAGTTCCACACGGGCACTGGCCTGGGCGGCGAGCAGCGAATGCCCTCCCAATTCAAAAAAGTTGTCGCGCCGACCGATCTGCGCCACGCCCAATACGTCGGCCCAGATGGCCGCCAGTTGCTGCTCAAGATCGCCCTCGGGGGCTTCGAACGGACGCTGCCATTCCTGCGCATCGGGCACCGGCAAGGCCTTGCGGTCCAGCTTGCCGTTAGCAGTCAGCGGCAAGGCATCCAGCAGCAACCAGTGGCTCGGCACCATGTAATCCGGCAGGTCCACCTTGAGCGCGGCGCGCAGGTTGTCGCGCCAGGCGATCGGGTCTGTTGGGGGCTGCTCGGCCACGACGTAGGCGCACAGCTGTGGATCGGCGTCGCCGGAATGCACGGCTATCACCGCTTGGCGCACGCCCGGTTGGGCCTGCAATGCAGCCTCGATCTCGCCCAGTTCGATGCGAAAACCGCGGACCTTCACTTGCTGGTCGATGCGACCGAGGTAATCGATGCTGCCGTCGGCACGCTGACGCGCCAGGTCGCCGCTGCGATAGAGCCGCTGCGAGGCCTCGAACGGGCTCGGCACAAAGCGCTCGGCGGTCAGGCCGAAGCGTCCGTGATAACCCCGCGCCAGACCGGCACCAGCGATGTACAACTCGCCCGCCACGCCCTCAGGAACTGGCTGCAACTGGCTGTCGAGCAAGTACCAGCGCAGGTCGCGAATCGGCAGGCCGATGGGGCTTTGGGCCTTGCCGTCGAGGTCGGCCAGGCGGATAGCGCGGTAAGTGACGTGCACCGTGGTTTCGGTAATGCCATACATGTTGACCAAGGTTGGCTGCCGGTCGCCGAAGCGTTCGAACCAGGGACTCAGGCTCGCAACTTCCAGCGCTTCACCGCCGAAAATCACCTGACGCAGCGTCATGTTTTTTGGGCTGGCACAGGCAATCTGCAGCAACTGGCGGAACGCGGTCGGGGTCTGGTTCAACACCGTCACGCCTTCGTCGCACAGCAAGCGATGGAACTCCTGCGGGTCGCGGCTGATGTAATACGGCACGATCACCAGCCGTCCCCCGGTGCACAGCGAACCAAACAGTTCCCATACCGAGAAGTCGAACGCGTAGGAATGGAACAGCGTCCAGACATCGTCCGGGCTGAAGTTGAACTCGCCAGCGGTGGCCGTGAGCAGGCGCCCAACGTTGCTATGGCTGAGCAATGCGCCTTTTGGCCGACCGGTGGAACCGGAGGTGTAAATCACGTAAGCGAGGTTGTCCGGGGTGGCCAGCGCCGACAGGTTGTCGTCGCTGAAGGCGCCCGGTTGCAGCGACTCCAGACTGAGCACCTGCACGCCTTCGCGAGCCGGCAGACCGTCGATCAAGTGCTGTTGAGTCAGCAACAGGGTGATGCCACTGTCCTCGATCATGTAGCTCAGGCGTTCGGCCGGGTATTGCGGATCGAGCGGTACATAGGCGCCGCCGGCCTTGAGTATTGCCAACAAGCCGATCACCAGCGGCATTGCCCGCTCGGTGGCGATGCCGACCCGCACTTCGGGGCCGACGCCCTGTTCGCGCAGTGTGCGCGCCAGTTGGTTGGCCTGGGCGTTGAGCGCAGCGTAGGTCAGTCGCTCGCCTTCGTGAACCAGGGCGATGGCGCTCGGTCGTCGCGCGGCTTGCGCTTCGAACAACTGGTGCAAGGTCGGCGAGGTCGGTTGTGCCAGGAATGCTGGATTCCAGTGCTGCATCAACGCCTCTTGTTGTGACGGGTCAATCAGGGGCAGCTCGGCGACCCGTTGCTGTGGATCGCGAACCACCGCGCGCAGCAGGTTCAGCCACTGCTCGGCGAGGCGCTTCATCGACGCCTCGTCGTACAGGTCTGTGGCGTAGGTCAGGCTGGCGTCGAGTGCTTCGCCCTGCTCCTGAGTGTCGAGCACCAGGTCGAATTGTGTGGTGTGTTGCTGCCAGTGCAGACGCTCGACGTTCAAGCCTGCAACCGTGCGCACGACGCTCGCGCCCAACTGCTGCTGGTGGTTGTAGAGCACCTGGAACAACGGGCTGTGATCGAGGCTGCGGTCGGGCTGCAAGGCGTCGACCAACTGCTCGAATGGCAAGTCCTGGTTCGCTTGTGCACCCAGGGCAACGTGCTTAACCTGCTGCAGCAAGGAACTGAACGGCTGCTGCCCATCAATGTCGGCGCACAGCACCTGAGTGTTGATGAAGAATCCGATCAAGCCTTCGGTTTCCAGGCGCGAACGACCGGCGCTGGGTACGCCGACGCTGATGTTCGACTGGCCGCTCTGGCGATGCAACAAGGTCTGAAAACTCGCCAGCAACAGCATAAACAGGGTCACCTGTTGCTCTTGGGCGCATTGACGCAAACCGGCGAGCAAGTCGCGATCCACGTTGAGCATCAGGCTGGCTCCGCGTTCGGTGCGACGAGCCGGACGAGCCAGTTCGCTTGGCAATTCAAGCGGCGCCTGGCTGCCGGCCAGTTGCGTGCGCCACCATGTCAGTTGGCGGACGCCCTCGCCTGCTTCCAGCCAGTCACGCTGCCAACGGGCGTAATCGCTGTAGTTCACCGGCAGGCTCGTCAAATCGGCAGAACGATCTTCAACGCCCGCCTGATACAGCTCGCTGAACTCATCGACCATGACCTGCATCGACCAGCCATCGGCGGCGATGTGGTGCACCGTCAGCACCAGCACGTGTTCGTCGGTGTTCAATTGCAGCAGCAACACGCGCCACAGGGGGCCGTTGCGCAGATCGAAGGGACGGGCAATTTCTTCAGCCACAGCCGCGGCAACCGATACCTGATCGAGCGAGCGGCGCTCCAAATGCAGCGCCAGATTGTCGTGCAGCACCGGACGCGCCTGCTGGCCATCCTGCTCGAACGTCGTGCGCAGGGTCTGGTGGCGGGCTTGCAACTGGGCGAAGGCCTCGCGCAGGGCTTCGCGGTTGAGCGAACCCTTGAGGCGCAACGCGGCGGGAATGTTGTAGGCCGGACTTTGCGGGTTCAGCTGCCAGAGAAACCATTGGCGCTGTTGAGCGTACGACAGAACTGGCGGCTGATCGGCGGGCGCACGTTGCAGGACCGGTTGCCCGCTGACACCCGCCAGGGTTGCTCGCTCGGCAAATTCCGCCAGGTTTGCGGCGCGGAACAGGCTGCTCACCGACAGTTCGAGCTGCAACTGTTGACGCACCCGCGAAATCACTTGCAACACCAGTAGCGAGTGGCCGCCCAGCTCGAAGAAGTTATCGTTGCGGCCGACTCGCTCGACCTGTAACACCTCCTGCCAGATCAGCGCCAATTGCGTTTCCAGCCCTTCGGACGGGGCCACGAAGTCTCGCTGGGCATCGCCGGCCTCGGCCCGCGGCAAGGCTCGGCGATCCAGTTTGCCGTTGTTGTTGAGCGGCAGGTTTGGCAGCAGAATCAGGTGATTGGGCACCATGTATTCCGGCAGCGACTGACGCAAGGCGGCTTTGAGGTCTTGCAGATAGTCTGTCTCGCAATCCACCACGCCGCTGGCGACGATGTATGCCACCAGTTGCGTGCCGTCCTGAGCGATGACCGCCGTCTCGCGCACACTTGCATGGGCCTGCAGCCAGGCTTCGATCTCGCCCGTTTCGATGCGCAAACCGCGAATTTTCACCTGATGGTCGATACGGCCGACGTATTCCAGGTGACCTGCGGCGTTGTAACGCGCCAAATCACCGCTGCGGTACAAACGTGCACCTGGCTCTTGGGCAAACGGGTCCGGCAGGAAACGTTCGGCGGTCAGCGCGGGGCGATCGCAGTAGCTCTGAGCGAGGCAGGCCGGCGCGCCAATACACAGTTCGCCGACGCCGCCCGATGGCAACAATTGACCCGCCGGGTCCAGCACGTACAGCGCCCGACCAGCGATGGCGCGACCAATCGGAATACCGTGCGCATCGCTGGCGTCGTCGAGGCGGCACTCATGCACGCTGGACACCACGGTCGCCTCGGTCGGGCCATAGGTGTTGAGCAGTCGCACAGCGCTCAAACCCGCCTGATGCCACAGGCGCAGGCCTTCGACCGACATCGCCTCGCCGCCGACGTGAACCTGACGCAAAGCACCGAGACGGCTGACCCCACCGATTGCGCATTCCCGGGCCAGCAAGTACCAGTAAGCCGCCGGCAAGTCTGCAACGGTCACGCCGTGCTGGACGATTTCGGCGGCGAGCCGACCGGTGTCCCACATGTCATCGCCGCGCATGATCAGCGCCGCGCCGACGCACAGCGCCGGGAAGCACTGTTCGACGAAACCGTCGAAACTGAAGGTCGCGAACTGCAGCACGCGGTCCGCCGCCGACAGCAGCGAATAGTCGGCGGCGCTCCGGCAGAACTCGCGCAACGCGGCGTGGGCGATGGCCACGCCTTTGGGTTGGCCGGTGGAGCCGGAGGTGTAAATAATGTAGGCCAGATCGTCGGCGACCGCGTGATTTGGCGGATTGGACTCGGTGTAGCCGGCGCTGTCGTCGAAGCTCAGCCTTAGCACGCCTCGTACCTCTTCCAGCATGCCGGATTCGCACAGCAGCACGTCGAGACGGCTGTCATCGATCATGTAGGTCAGGCGTTCGATTGGGTAGGTTGGATCAAGAGGAACATACGCCGCGCCACTTTTAAGGACCGCCAGCAGGCTGATAATCAGCTGGGGGCCACGCTGCAGCGCCAGACCGACACGCTTGCCCGGCCCGGCACCGTGGGCAATCAGACGATGGGCCATGCGGTTGGCCTGGCTGTTCAGCTGCGCGTAGCTCATGGACTGACCGTCAACCCGCAACGCCAGCGCCTGAGGGGTCGCGGCAGCCTGAGCGGCAATTTGTTGGTGGACCAGAAGTGCTGTGGATAACTCGATCGTCGGCGGTTGGCAGATCGGGAGCAGCGCGTTTTTACCGTCGATATCGAGCAGTTCCAGCGCGCCCAGTGCGGCGTTTGGCTGCGCCATCACTTGCATCAGCAGGTGCTGAAAATTCACCGACAACTCAGCGACCTGAGCCGCACTGAACCGCGCCGCGTCGTAGTTAAAGTCCAGGCTCAGGCCTTCGCCCAGTTCGATGCCCAACGTCAACGGATAATGGGTGCGTTCGTGGTTATGAAGGTTGGAGAACGACAACCCGGCCGGTGCGCCCTGTTTCAACGCTTCGGCCACCGGGAAGTTTTCGAACACCAGCAGGCTGTCAAACAGCGTCGAACCCTGGTGCCCTGCCCAGCCCTGAATGTCGTAAAGCGGTACGTGCTCGAACTCGCGCATGGCCAGGTTCAACCCTTGCAACTTGGCCAGCCATTGGCTGACGGTGCAGTCGGGCTGCATCGTGCAAATCAGCGGCAACGTGTTGATGAAC
>JALYPE010000690.1 GCA_030856525.1 Pseudomonadota bacterium
GCGATACCATTGCCAATCTGTTCTCCTGCACCAAGACATTTACCGCGGTTACAGCGCTGCAACTGGTCGCCGAAGGCAAGTTGCAGCTGGATGCGCCAGTTGCTCGCTATTGGCCAGAGTTTGCGGCTGCGGGCAAGGAATCAGTCACGTTGCGTCAGTTGCTCTGCCATCAGGCAGGGTTGCCGGCACTTCGCGAATTGGTCGCACCCGAAGCCCTTTACGACTGGCAGACCATGGTCGATGCTTTGGCCGCCGAGTCGCCCTGGTGGACGCCGGGGGAGGGGCATGGATATGCCGCGATCACTTACGGCTGGCTGGTTGGCGAATTGTTGCGGCGCGTCGATGGCCGCGGCCCGGGTGAGTCTATTGTGGCCCGCGTGGCCAAGCCTCTGGGGCTGGACTTCCATGTCGGTCTGGCGGATGAAGAGTTTCACCGCGTGGCGCACATCGCTCGAGGCAAGGGTAACGCCGGGGATGCTGCTGCTCAGCGTCTGCTTCAAGTCACCCTGCGCGAACCCACCGCCATGACGACCCGGGCATTCACCAATCCGCCTTCGGTACTCACTAGCACCAACAAACCTGAATGGCGGCGAATGCAACAGCCGGCTGCCAACGGTCATGGCAATGCGCGCAGCCTCGCGGGGTTTTACGCCGGCCTGCTGGATGGCAGCCTGCTCGAAAGCGAGATGCTTGATGAGTTGACCCGCGAACACAGCATTGGCGAAGACAAGACTTTATTGACGCGGACCCGCTTCGGTCTGGGTTGCATGCTCGATCAGCCGGATGTGCCCAACGCTACCTATGGTTTGGGCTCGCGCGCGTTCGGTCATCCGGGTGCAGGCGGCTCCGTCGGGTTTGCCGATCCTGAGCACGATGTAGCGTTCGGCTTCGTCACCAATACGCTGGGGCCTTACGTTTTGATGGATCCGCGCGCGCGAAAGCTGGCGCAGGTGATGGCCACTTGTCTGTAAAATGTGCCGATGGGTTCCAGGGCCGGAACCCAAGTGCCTTAATGGTTTCAAATTGCCTGTTTATCCGGTTCGTGCCGGCCTGATTTTTTTATGACTTCATCTTTGTGGATATCCAATGTCATCTAACAAAACTTTCGCCTTGGCCCTGTGTTTCGCCATTACCGGTTGCGCTCAGACTCCGCAAAATGATGCCGATGGCAGTAGCTGGTG
The DNA here is from genome assembly GCA_030856525.1 of Pseudomonadota bacterium. GTDB lineage: Bacteria > Pseudomonadota > Gammaproteobacteria > Pseudomonadales > Pseudomonadaceae > Aquipseudomonas. Next base: position 1,182 of record JALYPE010000690.1, read on the forward strand.
GCCGTTTGGTTCCTCTGACAAGGTCGCCGCAAAGGAACCAACTCCGGCACCGGCACCGCTGAAACCTGCTGCAACTGCCCCGGTCGCCAAGGCTGAGAGCGCCAATCCATGGTATTGGCCATTCGGTTCGGAAGAAGTGCTCGACAAGAAACCTGAGGCCAAACCTGAAGCCAAACCGGTCGAAGTGGCCAAGGCTGAAGCCGCAGCGGGTGGCAAATGGTGGTGGCCTTTCGGTGGTAAGGATCAGCCGACCGTCAAGGCTGTGCCACTGCCGGATCCGAAAGTGACCCAAGCCTGGCTTGACGATTACGAACCACGCCTGCGTACCGCAATCAAGGACAGCAACTTGCAACTTGAGCGTCGTGAGAACGTATTGGTAGTGACCGCGCCGGTTGAAGGCTCGTTCAACCCTGACCGTCCTTCCATGCTGCTGCCGGTCACACTGGGCCCGTTCACCCGTGTCGCGAAAATTCTTGAACTCGATCCAAAGACTGCAGTGTTGGTACTCGGCCACAGTGACACGTCTGGCGCTAATCCGGCCAACGTCAAACTCAGCCAGGAACGCGCCCAGGCCGTTGCCTCGATTTTCCGTCTCAGCGGTTTGCAGCGTGATCGTCTGATGCTGCGTGGCATGGGCAGCGAAGCCCCGCGTGCCGCCAACGACAGCGTTGAAGGCCGTGCCTTGAACCGTCGCGTGGAACTGCTGGTGACGCCGCAGAACACCATGGTGGCACTGCTAAGCAAGTACAACATGCCGGCACCGGCGCCAATCCGCATGGTCGCTGCGCAGGATGTCAAACCAGCCGTGGCGCCGGTTGCCCCAGCGCCTGCCGCAAAGAAAGTCGCCCCTGCACCTGCCGCGAAGAAAGCTCCGGCGAAGAAAGCGGCTGCCAAGTCTCCAGCGAAAAAAGCGCCGGCCAAGGCTGCGACCCCGGCGAAGAAAACGACGCCGGCCAAAGCCAAGGCCCCAGCCACCGACAAGAAAGTCGCAGCTGCTGACGCTGCCAAGAAGTGATTCGTTAACCACAAGGAATGCGCCATGACCCAGGGCCTGGCTGATATGCGCCGCGACTACACCCGTGATGGCCTGACCGAGGCGCAAGCCCCGGCCGAGCCTTTCGCGCTGTTCCACCAGTGGTTCGCCGACGCGGTGAAAACCGAGCAGGCGCCGGTGGAAGCCAACGCCATGACCCTGGCCACCGTCGATAAGGACGGTCGGCCGCATTGCCGCATTCTGCTGCTCAAAGGCCTCGACGAGCAGGGTTTTACGTTCTTCACCAATTACGACAGCGCCAAAGGCCAGCAGCTTGCCGCGAACCCGTTCGCGGCAATGACGTTCTTCTGGCCAGCCCTGGAACGCCAGGTGCGGATTGAAGGTCGGGTCGTGAAAGTCACGCCTGCTGAATCCGATGCTTATTACCAGGTTCGTCCGCTGGGCAGCCGCCTGGGAGCCTGGGCTTCACCGCAAAGCCGGGTGATTGCCGATCGTGGCGAACTTGAAGCGCTGCTGAAGAACACCGAGCAACGATTCAGCCAAACACAGCCGCATTGCCCCGAGCACTGGGGTGGCTATCGCCTTGTGCCTGAGCGCCTCGAATTCTGGCAGGGCCGACCGAGCCGTCTGCACGACCGCCTCAATTACCGTCTACAGGCCGCCGACTGGATTCTTGAACGTCTGGCACCCTGAGCAGTCTACCGACCGGGACGGCTTATCCTTCAAGTCCGCGGCGCAGAAAATGCCATTTGCCGCTACTGTGTGTTGAATTCGTGAGACGTCTGTACCGGAACTGAATGAAACCAATTTTATCCGGGCGACACCGTGACAGGCGTCAAGCTGCGGAGTTTAATGGATACCTGTCTTTTTGGAGTTGATGCTATGCGTAAGTCTGTTCTGTTGGTTGCTTCCTTTTCCACGATGGCAATGTTGCTCACTGGCTGCCAATCGAACCTGACCGGTGACTCCTATTCCCGTGACGAAGCGCGTCGCGTGCAGACGGTTCGCATGGGCACCATCGAAGCGCTGCGTCCGGTAAAAATCGAAGGCACCAAAACTCCGATCGGCGGCGCTGCGGGTGCCGTTGTGGGCGGTGTCGGCGGTAGCGCCATCGGCGGAGGTCGTGGCAGCAT
>JALYPE010000707.1 GCA_030856525.1 Pseudomonadota bacterium
CCCCACACCAGATCCAGTGCCAGGGCAACGATGGCGTAACACAGAATCTTGCCCACCAGCGTCAGCGTGTAGGCAGACACGTGAAACGTGCTGTCGGCCGGCAGCAGTGAAAGCAACGGCAACGCCAGCAGCAGAACGAGGATAACCGCACCGACTGCAATCGTGACTTTCGGGCCGGCCTTTTGTGTGGCCGTAAGCATCAGGGGCTGATTCATCAGTCGATCACCCGTCCTTTCAGAGCGAAGAGGCCTTGCGGACGTTTCTGAATGAACAGAATGATCAGCGCGAGGATCAGGATCTTGCCGAGCACCGCACCGATCTGCGGTTCAAGAATCTTGTTGGCGATGCCCAGGCCGAACGCCGCCAGCACGCTGCCCGCCAGTTGTCCGACGCCACCGAGCACCACCACCAGGAACGAGTCGATGATGTAGCTCTGGCCGAGGTCGGGGCCGACGTTGCCGATTTGGCTCAGGGCGACGCCACCGAGGCCGGCAATGCCCGAGCCGAGGCCGAAGGCGAGCATGTCGACCCGGCCAGTGGGCACGCCGCAGCACGCGGCCATGTTGCGGTTCTGCGTAACGGCGCGCACGTTCAGGCCCAGGCGCGTCTTGTTCAGCAGCAACCAGGTCAGCACCACCACGAACAGCGCGAAAGCAATGATGACGATGCGGTTGTACGGCAGCACCAGGTTCGGCAGCACCTGAATACCGCCCGACAGCCATGCCGGGTTGGCCACTTCAACGTTCTGCGCGCCGAACATCAGGCGCACCAGTTGAATCAGCATCAGGCTGATGCCCCAGGTGGCGAGCAGGGTTTCCAGCGGTCGACCGTAGAGGTGGCGAATCACTGTGCGCTCCAGCGCCATGCCGATGGCGGCCGTGACGAAAAAGGCCACCGGCAGCGCGATCAACGGATAGAACTCGATCGCCTGCGGGGCGTAACGCTGGAACATCAGTTGCACGACGTAAGTCGAGTAGGCCCCCAGCATCAGCATCTCGCCGTGGGCCATGTTGATCACGCCGAGCAAGCCAAACGTGATCGCCAGGCCGAGGGCGGCGAGCAGCAGGATCGAGCCTAGCGACATGCCGCTGAACGCCTGGCCGAGCAGTTCGCCGATCAGCAGTTTGCGTTTGACTTGTGCCAGGCTGGTTTCGGCGGCGGTGCGCACCGTGGCGTCTGTTTCGACGCCCGGTTCGAGCAAGCCTTCGAGTCGCGTACGTGCCAGTGGATCGCCGGTTTCTCCGAGTAATCGCACGGCGGCGAGGCGCACGCTCGGGTCGCTGTCGACCAGTTGCAGGTTGGCCAGGGCCAGGCTCAGGGCGGTGTGGACGGACTCGTCTTTTTCCTTAGCCTGTTGCTGGTCGAGGAATGTCAGCTGCGCCGGTTTGGCGCTTTTTTGCAGTTGCTGCGCAGCGCCCAAGCGAATTTTCGCGTCGGCAGCGAGCAATTGGTGACTGGCCAATGCGGTGTCGATCAGACCTCGCAGGCGGTTGTTCAGGCGCAGGGTTTTCGGCTGGCCGTCGACCGTCAGTACGCCTTGTTGCAGGGCGTTGATCAGCTCGACACGGGCCGGATCGGGCTGCGCGGCCCACGATTCGAGAAGCTTGGCCTGCTGCACGGGATTGGCGGCGACGAAGTCTTCGGCATCGCCGGCGTGTGCGGCCATCGGCAATAAAAGTGCGATGGCGAGGATGAAGCGGTTAAGGGCGGTGGGCATATTGTTAGCCTTGCGCGGACTAATTGTAGGAGTGAGCCTTTGTGGCGAGGGGATTTATCCCCGTTTGGCTGCGAAGCAGTCGCAAATCGGTGGGCGCGGAGCATCTGATACACCGCACCTGTAGGTATCTGGGTCCGCTTCGCGGCCCAACGGGGATAAATCCCCTCACCACAAAGGCTCGCTCTCACGGGGATCTGTGTCGGGCAGGAACGACATGTTCAGGCCCGACATCCAGTGGCTTAGTTGCTCTTCACCGCATAATCCGGCTTCTTGTCATTACCCGAGATAAACGGGCTCCAAGGCTGGGCGCGGATCGGCCCTTCGGTCTGCCATACCACGTTGAACTGACCGTCAGCCTGGATCTCGCCGATCATCACGGGTTTGTGCAGGTGGTGGTTGGTCTTGTCCATGGTCAAGGTGTAGCCGGACGGTGCAGCAAAGGTCTGGCCGGCGAGGGCTTCGCGGACCTTATCAACATCGGTGGACTTGGCTTTTTCGGCTGCTTGCGCCCACATGTGGATGCCGACGTAGGTGGCTTCCATCGGGTCGTTGGTCACGGCTTTATCCGCGCCCGGCAGATTGTGTTTCTTCGCGTAGGCTTTCCAGTCAGCGACGAATTTCTTGTTTGCCGGGTTCTCCACCGATTCAAAGTAATTCCATGCCGCAAGGTTGCCCACCAACGGCTTGGTGTCGATGCCGCGCAGTTCTTCTTCGCCGACCGAGAACGCCACGACCGGAACGTCGGTGGCCTTCAGACCCTGGTTGGCCAGTTCCTTGTAGAACGGCACGTTGGAGTCGCCGTTGACCGTGGAGATGACCGCCGTCTTGCCACCGGCCGAGAATTTTTTGATGTTGGCGACGATGGTCTGGTAATCGCTGTGACCGAACGGCGTGTAGACCTCTTCGATGTCCTTGTCCGCCACGCCTTTGGCGTGCAGGAACGAGCGCAGGATCTTGTTGGTGGTGCGCGGGTAGACGTAGTCGGTGCCGAGCAGGAAATAGCGCTTGGCGCTGCCGCCTTCCTCGCTCATCAGGTATTCCACCGCCGGGATTGCCTGCTGGTTCGGCGCGGCACCGGTGTAGAAC
>JALYPE010000736.1 GCA_030856525.1 Pseudomonadota bacterium
CTCAAGCCATCGATCAGCGTTCGCGCTTCGCCGAGGCTTTTCACATAGCGCGCATCAGCATGCATCGGCATCACCGCTTTGGCCCCACCGGCAAACTGGATCTCGGCCATGCTGTGGAACGCGCGACGCAACCCGTCCCAGGTGTAGGGCGACATCGGATAATCGAGGACCGGCGTGCCATCTCCGCGCAACTCGACGCTGCCGCCCGGGCTGTCCGGGTGGAAGCCATCGCGCAACAGGGCGAGCATGGCGTGGGTATGGGGCAGGTTCTGCATGTGGCGCGCGCTTTCGTCGCCGAAGCCACCCAGCAGGGTGCTCGCCAATGCCGGGTGCAGCGGCGGCACTTCCAGTTTGTAGGACATCTTGCCAGTGGTGCCGTCCTGCCACTGAAAATGGTCGGAATAGATCGATTGCGGGGCGCCGTAGAAGGGGTTGATCACCTCGTCGAACAGCGCAGCCGACATGTTGACCAGGTGCAGGAAGGTGCGCTTGCCCAACCGCTGGTGCGGATCGGGCGCGTCTGAGCGCAGGAGCAGGGCGGGACTGTTGATGCCGCCACCCGCCAATACGTAATGCCGCGCCTTGACCGTGATGGTCTTGCCGGTGGGCTCGACGCAGCGTGGGTCCATGGCGACACACTGCAACTCGCTGACGTTATCGCCGCTGAACAGGAGTTTTTCAGCGCGGGCCAGATACAGCAGCTCGCCATCGTTTTCCAGGGTCGCCGGTATGGTCGTGACCAGCATCGACTGCTTGGCGTTGGTCGGGCAGCCCATGCCGCAGTAACCGATGTTCCAGCAACCGCGCACGTTGCGCGGGATGAGGTGCCAGCTGTAACCGAGTTGCTCGCAGCCCTTGCGGATCACGTCGTTGTTGGCATTGGGCGGGACTTGCCAGGGCGCAACGCCGAGGCGCTGTTCCATGCGTTCGAACCAGGGCGCCATGTCGGCGGCGGAGTGGCCTTTTACGTCATGCTCACTGGCCCAGTGATCGAGCGTCGGGTTGGGCGTGCGAAAGCTCGACGTCCAGTTGATCAGCGTTGTGCCGCCGACGGCCCGCCCTTGCAGGATTGTGATCGCGCCGTCCTTGCTCATGCGGCCGATGCCTTCCTGATAGAGGCTGGTGTAAGCCTCATCTTCGAGCATCTTGAAGTCGCTGCTGGTTTTCAGCGGGCCTTCTTCGATCAGCAACACCTTGTAGCCGGCGGCGCTGAGGATTTCTGCCGTCGTGCCCCCGCCCGCGCCGCTGCCGATGATCGCCACGTCGGCTTCCAGGGTCAGGTGCTCCGTCAGCCGAGAGCCGTCGCGGGTTTTCCAGCCACGGGCCATGCCTTCGCGGAAAGGGTCGGGTACGGGCATGTTCTTGATCTCTTATTGTTCTGGAATTGAAGGTCATGCGGCTGCGCCTTCGTGGGCAAGCCACGCTCCACAAGAGCGACGCGAACCCCTTTGGGAGCGGGCTTGCTCGCGAAGGGCGCGACGCGGGATCAAACCGCAGGCGGCCCCGGATACCCGCAATGCGCCCACGATTCCTTACGGGCATACCACGCCATCATCACCATCTGCAGCAACGAGCTGTGCCCCATGCGCAGCAGACTCAACGAACTGTTTTCCCAGCGCTGCAGAAAGTGCCGTATCTGATCGGCACTGGCATTTTCCCAACTGCCCCAGATCCCGGTCAGCGGTCCGCGCGTGACGGCCATTCCCAGCACATCGAACAACTGCCGCGTCAGCTTGAGCATTTCCGGCGACAGGTGATCGAGCCCGTTGTCCAGGTTCTTCAGGGTGCCGTCCACCGCCGCCGTCATGGTTGCTTCGGCCACGGCACCGTCAAGCATCACCGGGATCACTGCCCGTAGAAACAGCAAATCACCACTGCGTAATGTCGCAAAACCGTCGGCCGGCATACCCGATGAGCAGCCACTCAGGCTCGCGCCCAATCCGGCCGTGGCCAGGAACGCGCTCGCGCCGAGGCTGAATTTGAGCAAACCGCGCCGAGACAGCGCGGGTGATTCGGACAGGTCTGGGCTCATTATTGTTATTACCCGGCAATAGCGGTTGTTAACGGATGAACAGCTTCTGGATCAGTTTCTGAATGGATTTGCCATACGGCGGGTAGATCAGACGCGCCGCATTGAAGCGCTGTTTGATCAGCACGCCCTTGGCCTTGCTGAACGTCAGAAATCCTTCGCGGCCATGATAATGGCCCATGCCCGAGGCGCCGATACCGCCGAATGGCATATCGTCCTGAGCAACATGCAGCAAGGTGTCGTTGAGGCACACACCGCCGGAATGGGTTTCGTGCAGTACGCGGTTTTGTTCGCGCTTGTCGTAGCCGAAGTAGTACAGCGCCAGCGGCCGAGGTCGTTGATTGATGTAGGCAAAAGCCTCGTCCAGATCCTTGTAAGGAACAATCGGCAGCAACGGCCCGAAGATTTCGTCCTGCATCACCATCATGTCGTCCGTGACGTTGAGCAGCAGGCTGTGACTCATGCGGCGACCCTGACCCTGGTCGAACAACGGAATCAACAGCGCGCCTTTACTGGTGGCATCGCTCACGTATCCGTTCAGGCGGGCGAGTTGTCGGTCATTGATGATCGCGGTGTAGTCCGGGTTGTCTGCCAGTGTCGGGTAAAACCTGCGGACAGCCTGGCGATACGCTTCGACAAAGGCGCCGACACGTTCATGCGGGACCAGGACGTAGTCCGGCGCGACGCAGGTTTGTCCTGCATTGAGGGTTTTGCCGAATGCGATGCGCTCGGCCGCATCGTTCAGCGGCACGTCACGGGAAACGATGGCTGGCGACTTGCCTCCCAGCTCAAGCGTCACCGGCGTCAGGTTTTCGGCCGCAGCGCGCATCACGTGCTTGCCGATGCTGGTGGCGCCGGTGAACAGCAGGTGATCGAAGCGCAGTCTGGAAAATGCCACGCCCATGTCGGCTTCGCCAAGCATCACGCAAACCAGGTCTTCCGGGAAAATCCGGCCCAGCAGTTCCTTGAGGAGCAAGCCGGTGGCCGGGGTCGATTCACTGAGTTTGAGCATCACCCGATTGCCCGCCGACAGCGCGCCCACCAACGGGCCGATAGCGAGATACAGCGGATAATTCCACGGCACAATCACCCCGACCACGCCCAGCGGTTGATAAACCACCTTGGCCGCGGCCGGCTGGAACGCGAGCCCGACCTTGCGTGGCGAGGCCTTCATCCAGCCTTTCAAGTGCTGACTGGCGTAATGAATGCCGTGCAGGCTGGGCATCAGCTCGGCAAGGAGGGTTTCGTCAGCGCTGCGGTGACTGAAATCCTGACTGATGGCGTCGATCAGGCGCTGGCGCTCATTGCTCAGCAGATCGCGCAGGGCTTTCAGCCATTGCAGGCGCTGGGCAGCGGGCGGCATAGGGTTGGCAGCATAGGCCGCGCGCTGGGTGTTGAACTGATGTTGAAGTTCCTCCAGTGGCTGCTGCAAACTCTGCAGGTAGGCAATTTCAGCAGGCATCGTCAGCTCCGGATTTATTGTGATGTCGAGCTTTTTAGAGTCAATACTCTAAAAAGTCAAATAACATGTTGGCATCCTGTGGTTTTATCCGTTCGTCGATAAGCCGTAAGATGCCCGTTATCGCACTCTGAATTAAAGCTCAAGCCATGGCCCCTCGGATTAAAACCAGCGAGCGCATCGTGCAGAACAGCCTCGAGCTGTTCAATCAACAGGGCGAGCGCAGTATCAGCACCAACCACATCGCCGCCCATATGGAGATTTCTCCGGGCAACCTGTATTACCACTTCCCTAACAAGCAGGCGATTATCGCTGTGCTGTTCAGTGAGTATGAAAGCCTGGTCGACAGCTTTCTGCGCCCGCCACAAGGGCGCGCGGCGACGGTCGATGACAAGCGTTTTTACCTGCAGGAATTGCTGGCCGCGATGTGGCGCTATCGTTTTCTGCATCGCGACCTCGAACACCTGCTCGACAGCGACCCTGACCTCGCGGCTCGTTATCGGCGCTTTTCCCAGCGCTGCCTCATCCATGGCACCCACATTTACGCAGGCTTCGTCGACGCCGGCATTCTGCGCATGGACAAGGTGCAGATCGAATCGCTGACGCTCAATGCGTGGATTATTCTGACGTCGTGGGTGCGTTTTCTGTGCACCACGCGGGAGAATTCCAGTCACCTGAGCGAACAGGCGATTAAACGCGGCGTGTATCAAGTGCTGGTGCTGGAGGCCGGTTTCGTCACGGATCAGTCGAGAGAGGCGGTCAATGCGTTGTTCGAGGAGTTTTACGTGCCGCTGGCCCAGGCCCTCGAGGAAGTGCAGTAGGATTCAACACCGTCCCCATCACAGGAGCCTGTTATGCCCATTGCGCAGTTGATCAGCCCACAAGCCCTGGACCAGAAGCAAGAGCAGCCCGGGCGGGTGATTCTGGATTGTCGGTTTGCCCTCGAAGACCCGGTCTACGGTCAGCGCAGCTATGCCGAAGGGCACATTGCCGGGTCCAGCTTCGCCGATCTTGAGCGTGATCTGAGCGGCGAAGTGGTCAGGGGCGTTACCGGGCGACACCCGTTGCCGCAAGCGCAAGACCTGATCGAGCGACTGCAAGCCTGGGGCGTCAATGCCGACAGCGAAGTGATTTTGTACGATGACGGCCCCGGTGCTTACGCAGCGCGGGCCTGGTGGCTATTGGCGTGGCTGGGCAAGCGCGACGGTGTGTACATTCTCGATGGCGGCCTCAAGGCCTGGCATGCCGCTGGCCTGCCACTGAGCCTTGATGCGCCGTCGATCACCCGCGGCACCTTCACAGGCACGCCCGACGATTCGTTGGTACTCGATGCCGAGCAGCTGCAGCAGCGACTTGGCCAGCCAGCGCTGACCTTGCTCGACGCCCGCGCCTTGCCACGTTTCAAAGGTGAGGCGGAGCCGATCGATCCGGTCGCCGGGCACATCCCAGGTGCACAGTGTGCCGCGTTCACCGACAACCTGGGCAGTGACGGGCGGTTTTTGCCGGCCGATCAGCTCAAGCAGCGCTTTGCTGAAAAACTGGCTGAGCGTTCACCGGAGCATCTGGTGGCGTACTGCGGATCCGGGGTCACTGCTTGCCATAACCTCTTTGCCTTGTGCCTGGCGGGCTATCCGCTGGGCGCTTTGTACGCCGGGTCGTGGAGCGAATGGATCAACGAGCCGGCGCGGGGCATCGCGCTCGGCGAATAATCGCATTCCCTGTGGGAGCGGG
>JALYPE010000785.1 GCA_030856525.1 Pseudomonadota bacterium
AGCAAGCCCGCTCCCACAGTTGACCGGGTTGTTCCCGCGGGGCTCGATTCAATGTGGGAGCGGGCTTGCTCGCGAAGATGTCATCCAGCACGAAGCAATTATCAGACCTCGATCAACCGCTCCCGCAACTTGCCGATCTCGTCACGCATTTGCGCGGCGGCTTCGAATTCCAGATCTCGCGCCAGCTGATACATCTTCTCTTCCAGACCTTTGATGCGCTTCGCGATTTCCCCCGGTGTGCGCAACTCGGCTTCGTACTTGGCACTTTCCTCGGCGGCCTTGGCCATGCCTTTGCGCTTCTTGCTGCGCGAACCCGGCACCGTAGCGCCTTCCATGATGTCGGCAACATCCTTGAATACGCCTTTGGGCGTGATGCCGTTGGCCAGGTTGAAGGCGATCTGTTTCTCCCGACGCCGCTCGGTCTCACCGATCGCCCGCTCCATCGACCCGGTCATGCGGTCGGCATACAGAATCGCCCGGCCATTGAGGTTTCGCGCCGCACGGCCAATGGTCTGGATCAGCGAGCGCTCGGAACGCAGGAAGCCCTCCTTGTCCGCGTCCAGAATCGCCACCAGCGAGACTTCCGGCATATCGAGACCTTCGCGCAGCAGGTTGATCCCCACCAGCACGTCGAACGTACCGAGGCGCAGATCGCGGATGATTTCGACCCGCTCCACCGTGTCGATGTCCGAGTGCAGATAGCGCACGCGCACGCCGTGGTCGGCCAGGTAATCGGTAAGGTCTTCAGACATACGCTTGGTTAGCGTGGTGACCAGGACGCGCTCTTCCAGCGCGACACGCTTGCCGATCTCCGAGAGCAGATCGTCGACCTGAGTCAGCGCCGGGCGGATCTCGATTTGCGGGTCGACCAGGCCAGTCGGGCGGACCAGTTGTTCGACCACACGGCCAGCGTGTTCAGCCTCGTAATTGCCCGGTGTGGCCGACACAAAAATAGTCTGCGGGCTGATGCCTTCGAACTCATCGAAACGCATCGGCCGGTTGTCCAGCGCCGAGGGCAGCCGGAAGCCGTATTCCACCAGCGTTTCCTTGCGCGAACGGTCGCCTTTGTACATCGCGCCGACTTGCGGCACGCTGACATGCGATTCGTCGATCACCAGCAGAGCGTCGGCCGGCAGGTAATCAAACAGCGTCGGCGGCGCTTGCCCGGAGGCACGACCCGAGAGGTAGCGCGAGTAGTTTTCGATGCCGTTGCAGTAGCCCAGTTCGAGGATCATCTCCAGGTCGAAACGGGTGCGCTGTTCCAGACGCTGCGCTTCCACCAGTTTGTTGTTGGAGCGCAGGTATTCGAGACGCTCCTGCAATTCGACCTTGATCCCCTCGATAGCCCCGAGCAGTGTTTCGCGCGGCGTCACGTAGTGGCTTTTCGGGTAAAACGTGAAACGTGGCAGTTTGCGAATGACCTCGCCAGTCAACGGATCGAAAGCTGACAGGCTTTCCACTTCGTCATCGAACAACTCGATGCGGATGGCTTCGAAATCCGATTCCGCCGGGTGGATATCAATCACATCGCCACGCACCCGAAAGGTTGCGCGGGCGAAATCGATGTCGTTGCGAGTGTATTGCAGGTCGGCCAGACGGCGCAGCAAGGCGCGCTGATCGAGCTTGTCGCCGCGATCGACGTGCAGCACCATTTTCAGATACGTCTCGGGGCTGCCCAGACCGTAGATGCACGACACCGTGGTAACGATGATCGCGTCTTTGCGTTCCAGCAACGCCTTGGTTGCCGACAATCGCATCTGCTCGATGTGGTCGTTGATCGAGGCGTCTTTCTCGATAAAGGTGTCCGAGGACGGCACGTACGCTTCTGGCTGGTAGTAGTCGTAATAGGAAACGAAATACTCGACGGCATTGTTCGGGAAGAACGCCTTGAATTCACCGTACAGTTGCGCGGCCAGGGTTTTGTTGGGTGCCAATACCAGGGTCGGACGCTGAACCTGAGCGATGACGTTGGCGATGCTGAAAGTCTTCCCCGAACCGGTCACACCGAGCAACGTCTGGTGCGCCAGCCCGGCCTCGATGCCTTCAACCATCAGGCGAATGGCTTCCGGCTGATCGCCGGCAGGCTCGAAGCGGGTGACTAGCTGGAATTCAGACATGAAATACCTCTGGGTTCACTCCCGCTCGGGCAAACCGGACAGGAACGAGAAAGACCGCAAACGACCGACGTCGCCCGAGGAAAAAACTGGATTGATCTCAATGTGGAGCCGATTGCCTGCGCTTTCAAGGCAAGCGTCCTACATCCCTTGAACTCTTTGACGCGGCCAATCGACTAACGGTCGAAAAATAATCGAGAAAACTTGCAGTAAAAACCGAAACGTCTGTCGCCATTGATCGGGTATGGCCTCTATACTAGCTCCCCGTTTGTGCACCGCTCTAGTGCATTCGGCTGGAGCGCGACACGTCCCTCCACTCCCCATTCAGAGCCGCCGCAAAAATGAGCCTGTTCTCCGCTGTCGAAATGGCACCACGCGATCCAATCCTGGGCCTCAACGAAGCATTCAACGCCGATACCCGTACCAGCAAAGTCAATCTGGGGGTCGGTGTTTACTGCAACGAGGAGGGGCGAATTCCACTCCTGCGCGCCGTTGTCGAAGCCGAGACGATTCGCGTCGCTCAACACGCCTCCCGTGGCTATCTGCCGATTGATGGCATTGCCGCCTACGATCAGGCTGTGCAGAAACTGCTGTTCGGCAATGATTCTCCGCTGATCGCTGCTGGCCGGGTCATCACCACCCAGGCCGTCGGCGGCACCGGCGCACTGAAAATCGGTGCCGATTTCCTCAAGCAACTGCTGCCGAACGCAGTCGTGGCCATCAGCGACCCAAGCTGGGAAAACCACCGCGCATTGTTTGAAACCGCCGGTTTCCCGGTGCAGAACTATCGTTATTACGACGCTGCCACCCATGATGTAAACCGTACCGGCCTGCTGGAAGACTTGAACGCCCTGCCCTCCGGCTCGATCGTAGTGCTGCATGCCTGCTGCCATAACCCGACCGGCGTGGACCTGAGCCCGGCGGACTGGAAAGACGTGCTGGAAGTCGTGAGAGCCAAAGGTCACGTGCCGTTCCTCGACATGGCCTATCAGGGCTTTGGCGATGGCATCGACGAAGACGCTGCTGCCGTGCGTCTGTTTGCCGACTCGGGCCTGACGTTCTTTGTTTCCAGCTCGTTCTCGAAATCCTTCTCGCTGTATGGAGAGCGCGTCGGTGCGCTGTCGATCGTCAGCGAATCGAAAGAAGAAAGCGCGCGTGTGTTGTCGCAAGTCAAACGCGTGATCCGCACCAACTACTCCAACCCGCCCACCCACGGTGCAAGCATCGTCGCCGCCGTGCTGAACAGCCCGGAATTGCGCGCTCAATGGGAAGAAGAGCTGGCCGAAATGCGTTTGCGGATTCGTGGCATGCGCACTCAGATGGTTGACCTGCTGGCGAAAAATGCCCCACAGCGCGACTTTAGCTTTGTCGGCCGTCAGCGCGGGATGTTTTCCTACTCGGGCCTGACCGTGGAGCAAGTGACC
>JALYPE010000792.1 GCA_030856525.1 Pseudomonadota bacterium
CGCTGGAGCCGACCGGGTGGCAGTTTTCCACGCGAATCCCCCACTCGTCCACCGGCAAACCGTTCGGCAAACCCTTGTCGCCGCCGCCGGCCATCGAGAACCAGGCATCGGTGAAACGCCAGCCCAATGACGGGTCCTTCTTGCCGTAATCCATGTGGCCGTAAACACGCTTGCCGTCGATTTCCTTGACGTCTTCGCTGAAGAATTTGGCGATGTCTTCATAGGCCGACCAGTTCACCGGTACGCCCAGCTCGTAGCCGTATTTTTCCTTGAACTTGGCTTTCAGGTCGGCGCGTTCAAACCAGTCGGCGCGGAACCAATAGAGGTTGGCAAACTGTTGATCGGGCAGTTGATAGATCTTGCCGTCCGGCGCGGTGGTGAACGAGATACCGATGAAGTCTTTGAGGTCGAGGGTCGGCGAGGTGAAGTTCTTGCCCTCGTTAGCCATCATGTCGGTGATCGATTCGGTCTTGCCGTAACGAAGGTGTGTACCGATCAAATCCGAGTCGTTGACCCAGCCATCATAGATGTTCTTGTCCGACTGCATTTGCGTCTGCAGCTTTTCCACCACATCACCTTCCTGCAGAAGGTCGTGAGTCAGCTTGATGCCGGTGATTTCACTGAAGGCCTTGGCCAGTACTTTGGACTCGTACTCGTGCGTTGCAATGGTTTCCGACACCACGTTGATCTTCATGCCGCGAAACGGCTCGGCGGCCTTGATAAACCATTTGAGTTCTTCAAGCTGCTGTTCCGCCGTCAGGGTGGACGGCTTGAACTCACTGCCGATCCACTTTTTCGCGGCGTCTTCATAGGCATCGGCCCAGGCCGAGGCGCTCAAACCGCTGAGCGCGAAGAGGGCTGCCAATGAAATGCTATGTCGCAGCTTATTGTTTTTGTCGAACATAGAGACCTCCTGTTTAGTTTTTGGAGCAACGTTGCCGATCGGTGTCGACTAGCCCCAACGCATCACAGCCAACAGCCACACCAGGGATATCGCGAACGCGACCCAGATGCTCCAGTCGGTGGCGCCGATTACCAGCAAATGCAGGTAGGCGCTGCCGAGAAGACCGATAAACAGCCGATCGCCACGGGTGGTGGCAATCGGCAGAAAACCTCGCCGGGGAATGCTTGGCGAACGCAATTCCCACGTCGTCATGCCCGCCAGAATCAGGCCGATCACGCCAAAAAACGCCGCCGTCGGGGCGGTCCAGTTCATCCATTCCATAATCAGTTCCTCATACCCGGCCCAAGGCAAAGCCTTTGGCCACGTGGTTGCGAACAAACCAGATCACCAATACCCCGGGCAAAATGGTCAGCACCCCCGCCGCTGCCAGCACGCCCCAGTCGATGCCAGACGCCGACACCGTGCGGGTCATCACCGCCGCGATGGGTTTGGCATTTACTGACGTCAGGGTTCGCGCCAGCAACAATTCGACCCAGGAAAACATGAAGCAGAAAAACGCCGTGACACCGATCCCCGAGCCAATCAACGGAACGAAAATCTTCACGAAGAACTTGGGGAAACTGTAGCCGTCGATGTAGGCCGTTTCGTCAATTTCTTTCGGCACGCCGGACATGAACCCTTCGAGAATCCAAACCGCCAACGGCACGTTGAACAGGCAGTGGGCCAACGCTACCGCGATGTGCGTGTCGAACAGCCCGATCGAGGAATACAACTGGAAAAACGGCAGCAGGAACACCGCCGGTGGCGCCATACGGTTGGTGAGCAACCAAAAGAACAAGTGCTTGTCGCCGAGAAAACGATAGCGCGAAAACGCATACGCTGCCGGCAACGCCACGCTGAGCGAGATCGCCGTGTTCAGGCTCACGTAATACAGTGAGTTGAGGTAACCGGTGTACCAGGCCGGATCGGTGAAGATCACCTTGTAATTGGCCAGGGTAAAATCCTGCGGGAACAGCGTCAGCCCGCTGAGGATTTCGGTGTTGCTCTTGAACGACATGTTCAGCAGCCAGTAGATCGGCACCAGCAGGAACAGGATGTAGATCAGCAGTGGAATCAGCTTTTTCAAGCTCATGGCGCGGCCCTCAGCGGTTGGCGTCTGAGTGAGTCATGGCGGTGTAGAACAGCCAGGACACCAACAGAATGATCAGGAAATACACCAGCGAGAAAGCCGCCGCCGGGCCGAGGTCGAACTGCCCGATGGCCATTTGCGTCAGGGTCTGGCTGAGGAACGTCGTGGCATTGCCCGGCCCGCCACCCGTGAGCACGAACGGCTCGGTATAAATCATGAAACTGTCCATGAAGCGCAACATCACCGCGATCAGCAGCACGCTTTTGAGCTTGGGCAACTGAATGTGCCGGAACACCGCCCAGGCCGATGCCCGATCAATCCGCGCGGCCTGGTAATACACGTCCGGAATCGCTCGCAATCCGGAAAAACACAACAGCGCCACCAGCGAGGTCCAGTGCCACACGTCCATCACCAGCACGGTGACCCAGGCGTCCATGGTGTTCGCCGCATAGTTATAGCTGATGCCCATCGCATTGAGGCTCGAGCCCAGCAGGCCGATGTCGGCGCGACCGAAAATCTGCCAGATCGTGCCGACCACGTTCCATGGGATCAGCAACGGAATCGCCAGAATGATCAGCACCAGCGACGACCAGCGGCCCTTGGTCGGCATGGTCAGGGCGATGGCGATGCCCAGTGGAATTTCGATCAGCAGCACGCAGCCGGAATAGATGAACTGGCGCAGCAACGAGTCGTGCAAACGCGGATCGAGCAGCACCTGCCGGTACCAGTCGGCACCGACGAAGTAGCGGCTGGATTGATCGAAGATGTCCTGAACCGAGTAGTTGACCACGGTCATCATCGGGATCACCGCACTGAATGCCACCAGCAGAAACACCGGCAACACCAGCCACCAGGCTTTGTTGTTCTGGACCTTGTTCATGGCTGCGCCTCCAGCAGGTAATCATCGGCATAAACCATTAACCACTGCGCCGGAAAACTGATGTATGCCGTGCCTTCCGGAACTGGCTTGTCTTCAGCCAGACGCACTTTCAGCGGCGCGCCGTCGAGACTCAGGGTCATGATCTTGTAGGTGCCGAGGTCTTCGACGTGTATGACGTGTGCCTGCATGGCGTCATCGAAGGGCTCGTCCCACACGTGAACAAACTCCGGGCGGATGCCGACCTTCAGGGTTTTCCATGTCGTATCGGCAATTCGGCGCTGTTGCGCGTCGGACAGCGGCAGATGGGTAGCCGCGAAACCGACACCGCCGGGTTGCGGCTGAACCTCGATCAGATTCATCC
>JALYPE010000808.1 GCA_030856525.1 Pseudomonadota bacterium
GCCCCAACAACACGCCAGCGGGTCGACTAAACGTCTGCCGCCCCCCTTTGAACCCCATCAACGGCGCGATTAATTCAGCGATTACTGCCGCTGGCGATGGCGCATCGAACACGATGAAGTCGGCGCGGCAACCGGGCAGCAGGCCGTAGTCGGTCAGTCTCAGCAGGCGTGCCGACTCGCTTGAAACCCAGGCCAGACACTGCAGCAGTTCCGGCACCGTACCCATTTGACTGACGTTGGCAAACAGGTTGGCCTGACGGATCAACGAAGCATCGCCATAAGGCGTAAACGGGTTGCCGATGTTGTTGGTGGACACTGAACAGGTGACGCCGCAGGCGTGCAGATGTGCCAGGGGCGCCAGGCCTCGGGGTTTGTTGTGAAACGCCTCGCGCCCCATCAAAAACAGATCGGTACTGGGCAGGCATGTCACTTGTACGCCCGTTTTGGCCAGGTGCAGAGCCAGTACCGTCAACGGCGCTTTGGGCAGGGTCGACAGCTTGGTCACATGGCCGATGGTCACGCGTCCGCCCCAGCCGTGCAATTGCGTGCAGCGGGCGACTTCCATGACCGTCATGCCTTCGGGGTTCAAATCGAAATCCAGATGCAGGTCAAGGTCGCAGTCGTAGCGCGTCGCCAGTTCGAACAGGCGGCGGATCTGCCCGAGCGGGTCGCTGTCCATATACGGACAGCCGCCGAGAACCGTTGCGCCGCTTTCCAGTGCCTGACACAGCAGCGCCTCGGTGCCTGGATTGTTGAGCAGGCCTTCCTGGGGGAACACACATATTTCCAGGCTGATCGCCCACGCATAGTCAGCCTGCAAGCGGCGAATGGCGTTGAAACCGGTCAAGCCGATCTGCGGGTCCAGCTCGACATGGGTGCGCATGTGCGTCGTGCCTTGCACGATCGCCTTGTCCAGCACCTGAGCGCCGCGTCGATAAACATCGGCTTCGGTAAATTCGGCTTTCGCCGCTCGGGTCTGGCTGACCGCTTCGGCCAATGTGCCTTCATGCAGCCGGCAGCGCTGCATGATGCAGGCCTTGTCCAGATGGATGTGGGTTTCGATCAACCCGGGCATCAAGAGCTGACCGTGCAGATCAAGGTTTTCCCATTGACGGGTGGCCGGGCTCAAGGAGCTGACGAAATAGCCGTTCTCGACGTTCAATTCGGTGAGGCGTTGGTCGTCGCCAACCCTCGCGTTAACGATCTTCAAAGCGTTCAAGCGCTGGCTCCCTCACCGAGGTATGCAACGGCCAGTTGCTTGTCGTTGCGCAACTCGGCGGCGCCGGCGGCTTTGACGATGATGCCGGTTTCCAGCACATAGGCGCGATCCGCCACTTGCAGAGCCAGGTTGGCCATTTGATCCACCAGCAGGATGGTCACGCCCTCGTCGCGCAGCGCGGCCAGTGCGTCGTAAAGCTCACCGATCATGGCAGGCGACAAGCCCAGAGACGGCTCATCGAGCAGGAGGATCTTTGGTTTGGCCATCAGGCCGCGACCCACTGCGACCATCTGTTGCTCGCCACCGGAAAGCAGCCCGGCCGGATTGTCGATGCGGTCCCTTAGGCGCGGGAAGCGTTTGAGGATGGCGTCGATTTCAGCGTCGGCATCAAACGCTTCGCGGCGTGAATAACCACCGAGTAACAAATTGTCGCGCACGCTCAGGTAGGGAAAAACCTGACGGCCTTCCGGGACCAGCGCCAGGCCCATTGCCGCAATCGTGCTGGCATTGGCCTGTTCGATGTTTTCGTTGTCAAGCAGGATGCTGCCGCCGCTGGCGCGATGCAGGCCGGCCAGGCATTGCAGCAGGCTCGATTTGCCCGCACCGTTTGCACCAAGAATGGCCACCAGCTCGCCGGGGTTGACCAGCAGACTGACCTTGTCGACCACCGCCGATGCGCCGTAGTCGATCACCAGATCCTTGACGTACAGACGCGCATCGCGGCTGCCGTCCCAGCC
Organism: Pseudomonadota bacterium; assembly: GCA_030856525.1. Taxonomy (GTDB): domain Bacteria; phylum Pseudomonadota; class Gammaproteobacteria; order Pseudomonadales; family Pseudomonadaceae; genus Aquipseudomonas. The sequence continues at coordinate 1,957 of JALYPE010000808.1, forward strand.
CTGTGCGCGCGGCGTGGCCTGATAATCGGTACCCCCCAGATACGCGGCGATCACGTGCGGGTTCTGCCGTATTTCAACCGGCGGACCGGACGCAATCGGCTTGCCCGCGTCGAGCACCAACAAGTGTTCGGACACCGACATCACCAGTGACATGTCGTGCTCGACGAGAATCACCGTGAGGCCAAAGTCCGCCAGCTTGCGCAGCAGTACGGCCAGATCATCGGTGTCGCGACGACTCAGGCCCGCTGCCGGTTCATCCAGCAACAACACCGTAGGCGCCGTCGCCAGTGCCCGGGCGATTTCCACCAGGCGGCGATCCACGTGCGGTAAATCTTCGGCGGCAATATTCACTTCGCCGCGATAGCCCACCAGTGCCAGCAGGTCCAGCGCCAGGCTGCGCTGTGCCTGCGTCGCAAGGCTGAACGGCAAACCCAGGCGACCCTTCTGCATCGCTACCAGCAGGTTGTCGAGTACCGACATTTCGCCGAACAGCAGGGTGGTTTGATAGGTGCGGGCGATACCGGCCCGGGCGCTTTTCCAGGCAGGCAGGCCAGCCAGCGGCTGCTGCAGTTCGATCTGGCCGCTGTCCGGTGCGTAAAACCCGCTGATCATGTTCAGCACAGTGGTTTTCCCCGCACCGTTGGGGCCGATGATGCTGGTGATGCTGCCAGCGGGTGCATGCAGGCTGACGCCTTGCGCGGCTTGCACGCCGCCGAAGCGAATGCCGATATCAGTCACCCGCAACCCTTGGGACGGGCCACGGCTGCGTAAATGAGTGGCGATGCGTTCCTGATTGATCCGCGTCGGCGCCAGCAAGCGGGCCGGTTTTATCCAGCGTCGGGCGAGGGCGCCCAGCAGACCGTTGGGCGCGATCCACAGCACGATCAGCAGCAGTACGGAAAAGATCAGCAGGCGGTATTCGGCAAAATCCGATAGCAGTTCCGGTACCAGCACGATCAGCAGTGCGCCTATCAGCGGTCCGAACAGCCTGCCGCTACCGCCGACGATCACGGCCAGCACAAACAGAATGGATTGGGAGAACGGGAAGGATTCCGGGTTGATGAACATCAGCAGCGGCGCGAGCAAACCGCCCGCCAGGCCGGTGACGGCAGCAGACAGTGCGAACGCCAGGGTTTTGCTGATGACCGGGTTAAAGCCCAGCGAGCGCGCAGCAATTTCCGAGGCTTTCACTGCGCGCATCGCTTTGCCCCAACTGCTGTGGCTCAGGCGCTGATAGAACAACAGCGCGCCGATCATCAGCGCTGCGGCCAGCAGGGCGAGCAAGATCGCCGGATCAAGGCCAGCAAACGCCGGCAGCGGGATACCCATCAAGCCATTGGAACCCCCCGTTACGTCCCGCCATTCGATCAGACTGTGATGCACCACGAAAGCGAACGCGATGGTGATCATCGCGAGATACGGGCCGCTAACCCGAAGTGCGGGGATCGCCAACAGCGCGCCAATCAGGCCGGTGAGAACGCCGGCTATTGGCAGGGCCAGCCATAAAGGCCAGCCCGCCAGGGTCAACAGCGCCGATACGTAGGCGCCAAGCGCGTAGAAGGCGATGTGCCCGAAGGAAATTTGCCCACTCAGGCCTATCAGGATATTCAGGCCGATACCGACCATTGCTGCCAGGGCGCACAGGGTGAAAACCAGTAACGAGTAGCTGTCGAGCGTGAACGCCATGACGCCGCAGATTACAGCGAGCACAGCAATGAACGCCGGAGCGGCAAAGGTTTGGATGTTTTTCATACTTTCACCAGTGCCTGGCTGCCGAACAGACCGTTGGGACGAATCGCCAGCGCCACAATGACCAGCGCAAACGTGAATATCTGGGTGAATGCAGAGCCGAAGTACAACGTGATCAACGCTTCAGCCAGGCCGAACAGCAGCCCGGCGGTGAATACGCCGCCTGCGCTGCTGATGCCGCCCAGAATGGCCACTGCAAATGCTTTCAGGCCGAACAGCATGCCCATCTCCGCGTTGACGCTGAACAGCGGCGCAATAAGCAAACCCGCCACCGCAGCGAATACCGTGGAAACAGCGAAGGCGGTGGCCACCACACGATTGACGTTGATGCCCATCAGCATTGCCGCGCGGGGGTTCTGCACGCAGGCTTCGAGTACCTTGCCCAGCCGGGTGTAACGCCGCACGAGATACAACGCCAACGCAATGGCCGCGCCTGCCAGCGGAATCAGCAATTGCAGGGCACCGACGTTGCTGCCGAACAGCTCGACATTCATGTTCAAAAGGCTGCTCTCGAAATGCCGAGGCTCTTTGCCGAAGGTAAACAGCGTCAGGTTGTCCACCAGAATACCGCCCGCGACCGTTGCCATCAGCCAGGCCTGTGAGCCGCGACTGTGAAAAGGTCGCACCAGCCAGCGCTCGATGGCCAGGCCATACAGCGCGCAGAGGATCAACGTCAGGGGCAGGGCCAGCCACAGCGACCAGCCCCAGGTGATGGAAAAGGTGTAACCCAGCACCGCGCCGACCATCATGGCGCTGCCCTGGGCAAAGTTGACGGTGCGCGAAACGACGTAGGTCAGGTGAAAACCCAAAGCCAGCAACGCGTACATGCTGCCCAGGCCGAGCCCGGTAATGATGGCGGCGGTGAACATCGCTTACTCCTGAGGCTTGAGC
>JALYPE010000824.1 GCA_030856525.1 Pseudomonadota bacterium
CCACCCAATGGATCGACATCGACAGCGCCGACGGTAAATTCGGCGCTTATCTGGCTATCCCGCACACGGGCAAAGGCCCCGGCATCGTACTGATCCAGGAAATTTTCGGCGTCAACGAACACATTCGCTCGGTCGCCGAACAATACGCGGCGGACGGTTACCTGGTGATCGTTCCGGACCTGTTCTGGCGCAGCGGCCACCGCATCGAGCTCACCTACGACGAGCCGGGCTGGAAACGCGCCGTCGAGCTGATGAACGCCACCGACATCGACAAAGCCCAGGCCGATATCGAACTGGCCATCAACGCCTTGAAAGCCCAGTCAGGTCTGGATGGCGGTATCGCCTCGATCGGTTACTGCTTCGGCGGCCTGCTCTCGTACCACACCGCCGCCAATGGCCTGGTGGATGTGGCGATCGCTTATTACGGTGGCGGTATCCAGAATCAACTGGACCGCGCCGATCAAATTGAAGTGCCGCTGCTGATGCATTTCGGTGAAGAAGACAGCCACATTCCGCTGGAAGCCGTGGAGAAAATCGCCGAGCGCTTCGAAAACAACGAAAACGTGGAAATCGTTGTATACCCGGAGGCTCAGCACGGCTTCAACTGCTCGCACCGCGACAGCTACAACCAGCGTGCGTCGGCCGAAGCCCATGGCAATACATTGATTTTCCTGGGCATGGAGCTGTAAGTACGCACTGTTGAATTGAACATGGCTTGACCGGGAAGGCGCCCTTCGAACCCTACGCCGGCAAGCCGTGGCCCTACAGGTTTTGCGTCAGACAGTACGGGCTACTTCGCCGTTCCTTGACGCGGTTTGTAGAAACGGAACAAACCGATGTCTGCGGTTTTGATGTACGCCCTCGACCAACCCGGGCGCACCGTACGGTCGTGAAAATATAGCGCCCCGTTGGTTCGGTCCGCGAGCTGCTTGTTCAGCGCCTTGCGGGCGATTTCCTTGGCCAGCGCGTAAGGCGCTTCTTCCTGAACCGAATCTGCACGACCGTCGCACCACCATGAGAACTGGCAGTTATTCGCTTCTGATCCCTGCTTGACCACACCGCACACCGTGTCCGGAAAACCCTTGTGACCCAGTCGATTCATGACGGCGTTGGCCACGGCTTCCATGTCGGCGGAATCCTTGCCTTTGGCTTCCCAGTAGATCGAGCGCGCCAGGCAGGTGATGGCGTCATCGAGCGGCGCGACGCCTTCGGGGTCTACCGCCTGAACTTCGGATTGGGTAATGGCTTGGGATTTAGCTGCGGGCGCCGAACGGCTGTTATCGGCGGCTTTTTGCTCGAGGACTTCAGCCTTGTGTTCGGCTGCTTGTTGCTTCTGTTCCTGTTCGGCGGCTGCTGCCGGACCAACAAGGAGGGTGATTGCGAGGAAGGTGGCTATCCTTTGGCGCATAGTCGGATTGACTCGGTTGGCCGTGGTCGGTTGAGTGTAGTAGTGAAATGATAGCCACTGTCGTGCAACATTTTGCGCAAATGCATTGCCTCAACAGGCGCAACTTCACGCATCATGGGCACCGTGCGTTCAAGGGAGTTATTTCATGGGTTTCACATCATTCGTCAGGCGTCTTGCCGCGTTGTCGTTGGGTCTGTCGTTCGCCATGAGTGCATGGGCGGTCGACGAGAAACAGCTGATCGACTCGATCAACACGTACCGCAGCGAGGTGCAGAAATGTGCCGGCGAAGTCTCGTCCGAGCTGCCACCGCTGGCCGGCGACCCACGGCTGGCGCTTTCGGCCACCGGCGTCGGCAATCTGCAGCAGGCCATGGCCAGCGCAGGTTATCCGATGGTCAATGTGCAGGCGATCAGTCTGTCCGGGCCACGGGACGCGCAGTCGGCGATGACGGCCATTCGCGAAAGCTTCTGCCAGGTGGTGCTCGACCCGCAGTTCGTCGACATTGGCGTCAGTCGCGAAGGACGCGAATGGCGCATTGTGCTGGCACGTCCGCTGTTGAGCGCGCGCTTGGGCGACTGGCAGGCGGAAGGTCAAAAACTGCTGGCCGAAGTCAATACTGCGCGCAGTCGGGCACGCCAGTGTGGCAGTCAAAACCTCGCCGCTGCCGCGCCGCTGACGTGGAACGCAGTCTTGGGGGCGGCGGCCGAAAGCCACTCCCGGTCCATGGCCAACAATAATTATTTTGATCATAAGGATCGCGACGGCCGCACACCGGGCGACCGGGCGGAACTGGCAGGATACGTCGGCCAGCAGGTCGGCGAGAACATCGCCGCCGGGCAAGACACCGTGCGCAGAGTGGTCGACGGCTGGATCGCCAGCCCCGGCCATTGCGCCAACCTGATGAACCCGCAGTTCCAGGAGCTGGGCGCGGCGTATGCGGTCGATCCGAAGAGTGATTCGGGGATTTACTGGACGGCTATGTTTGGGACGCCCTAAACGTCCCAATGAGAGCGAGGCTGCTCGCTCTCACCGGGAGCCACTATTGAATGGCAACCTGGGCGACTGTGCTGCTGGTCACCAGTGCTTTCAACGACGAATCGAACTGCTTCAGCGCATTCACTTGCAACACAGTTTGCTGCTCGATCTGCGCCGCAATCTCCGGTGCCGCTTTGCCTTTCACCCACACCGAAAGCATTTGCTGCATCCGCGAGCCTTCAGCCTTGCCGATGTATTGCAGGTTCGAATCATAAAACTTGGCCATGAACCGCGCTTCAACCTGATTGTTGCGTTTAGACACCAGACGGCTGTAAGTGTCGAGCATCACCACCACATCCGGGCGGGCTTGCATCAGCGCGTCGAGGTTGTCGTAGACCGTCACCGCCGCAAACTCTTTCTGCAACGAAGTCATCAGCCAGTTGATCGCCCGCCGTGGATCGGAACTGTTGACGAACGCCTGGCTGATCCGCGAATCCAGCGCGGGGTTCTTCGCACCATTGAGCGCCACCGAGTGGTACTGCTCAAGGTACGCCAGCGTGTCGATAGTGTTTTCGCTGTACAACAAACCAACCGTTTGGGCGTGCTGCAAATGGGCGGCGCTGTCGGCCACCGGCAGGAAATGGCAGGAAGGTTCGGCAGCGTAAGCCGGCGCGATGGCCGTGAAGCTGCCAGTTAATACGGCGACAAGGGTCAGCAAGGTAGACATTCTCATCGCGCAGGTTCCTTCAGAGGCGAGACAGGTATGACGCTATCCTCCTCTCATGACAGAAAAACAGAACTTGCCTTTTTTGATGTTCGATATTGATCAAACCAATGATTGTGCTGACCAGCGAAATTTTTTGTAGCAGCTGCCGAAAGCTGCGTCCGACGCTGCTATAGGCGCTAGCCGAAAACGTATTGAACCGCTTGCCCTGTCGAAGTTTCGAAACTCTATCAGCGCTGAACTAAGCTCCAGGGAAGCGCCATTGGAGAGGAAACCCCGATGAACAGTAGAGTCCTGCTTCTGATCGCCAGCCTCAGCCCTACCTTGGTCCTCGCCGAAGCCTGTGACGTGCAGACCCGCTCCCAGAGCCCGTCCGTACCGGTCGTCGAATCCCACAGCTGTTATGAGTACGAAGGCATGCCGGTGAACTCCATCGACTGGTCGTGCAGCAATGAAAGTAAGGAAATGCTCACCAGCACCAAGAAAAAAGTTGCTCAATGCGCAGAACGTTACCAGGCCACCTGTGTCGCCACACTGACCCAGGAATCACTGGCCAATCCTCATTCCACCAGCAAAGACAAAAACAGCGAGCGGCCTAACGTCCCGGATAATGCCAAGGTCACGACCTATTACTACGGCGCCGACAACCTGAGCCAGGCGAAGATTGATTGCGAGTCGGGCGGCGGTCACTGGAAGCCGAAATAGCCGGTATGCTCCGTTGAATTCATATGCCGTTCACCCCGATTGAACGCGCCACTGACTTGCCTGCAATGGCGGCTTCATATGCATCGTCGCTATCGCTATCGCCAGCAAGCCGGCTCCTACGGCTTTGTGTAGTACCGCACTTCAGCAGCCACCCGCGAACCTGTAGGAGCTGTCGAGCGCAACGAGGCTGCGATCTTTTGATCAAGATCACCGCAAATAAAAGATGGAACCCTGCCTCAACAGAACCACCTAATGACAAGACCTTAGGAGGTGACCAATGCAAATCGAAACCATCTGGATCGTACTGGCGGCAATTCTTGTACTGGTCGAGTTATGGGCTATCAACAAAGTCCGCAAAGCCGAAGGCAAATCCAGCGACAAACTGGTGTGGATCGTCGTGATCGTGTTTGTTCCGTTATTCGGGTTGATCGCATGGGCAGTGGCGGGCCCCAAGCACACCAATCCAAATCCACATTCGCCGCAAGCCAGGCAGTAACTCAAGCTTGCGCGCCCCGGTTTTCAGTAACAGCTAAGATTAAAAAACAAAGCCCCGAGCGAAAGTCGGGGCTTTGTTGTTTTCAGGGCAGATGCGCCTGACGATCAGCATCGCGGGGAAGATCAGCCGACAATGCTTTTCGCCATCGGTACACACGCCAGCTGAAGGCCGGATGGCGAATGATAAATGGCAGACGCCTCACCTGCATAACCGCAGCGCCGGTAAAAATCTTCTGCATTTAAAGTAGCGTCGAGCATGACTTCCTTGAGCCCCAAATCTCGCGCGACGCGTTCAAGATGGCTGAGCATTTTCAGACCGATACCGCGCTGCATAAAATCCGGAAGGACAAAGATCGCGCCGATTTCGCGGTTGTCCAGATCCAGCATGCCTGTCGCCACCGGTTGGCCGTCGATGCAACCGAGGTAAAAGTGCTGCTCCATCAGCACGTCATAACCATCACTTGCTGAGCCTTTGGTCCATGCCATCATCTGCTCCACGGTGTACGCACCGATGCACTGATGACGTATCGCTTGCAGACGAATGTCGAACGCAACCTGCGCGTCGCCTTGCCCGGCCCTTTTGATCTCAAGCATGGAGTCGCTGCAGCGAATAGTCATGATCTGAAGTCCATTTACGTTGTGTGAATCCTTCGGTAGCTGCACCCGT
>JALYPE010000826.1 GCA_030856525.1 Pseudomonadota bacterium
GGCAAGATCGTGAACGTCGCCTCGCTGCTCTCATTTCAAGGCGGCATCACCGTGCCAGCATATGCCGCTTCCAAGGGCGGCGTTGCCCAGCTGACCAAGGCGTTGGCCAACGAATGGGCGGCGCGCGGCGTGAACGTCAATGCCATCGCGCCGGGTTACATCGAGACTCAATTGAATATTGATTACTGGAACGGTTTTGCCGATCCGCAGGCCGAACGCCAGCGCGCCCTCGACCTGCATCCGCCACGGCGGATCGGGCAGCCGATGGAAGTGGCGATGACCGCGGTGTTCCTTGCCGGTGACGAAGCGCCATTCATCAATGCTTCATGCATCACTGTCGATGGTGGTCGCTCGGTCATGTATCACGACTGAGCAAACGGGACTTCAAGGGCAGAAGTACGCCTGAAATCCAATCATCATACGATATGACTATTAGTTTCATGTTTCAGGGTTGCACCGGTTTTCCAACAATAAACGCTCAAAAAAAATAACAAGGAGTCAGCTTATGAATCGTCGTCGTGGGATCCGTTCCCTGTGCTGTGCCGCCTTGGCGGTCACTGCGGTCAGCCTGAGCAGCACGCTGCTGGCGGCCGAGGAAGTGAAGATCGGTTTTCTGGTCAAGCAGGCTGAAGAGCCTTGGTTCCAGACCGAATGGGCATTCGCGGAGAAGGCCGGCAAGGACAAGGGCTTCACCGTGATCAAAATCGCCGTGCCGGATGGCGAGAAAACCTTGTCGGCCATCGACAGCCTCGCTGCCAACGGCGCCAAGGGCTTCGTCATCTGCCCCCCGGACGTGTCCCTCGGCCCGGCGATCATGGCCAAGGCGAAACTCAATGGCCTGAAGGTGATCGCGGTCGATGACCGCTTCGTCGATGCCAGCGGCAAGTTCATGGAAGACGTGCCCTACCTCGGCATGGCCGCGTTCGAAGTCGGCCAGAAGCAGGGCGCTGCCATGGCGACTGAAGCGAAAAAACGCGGCTGGGACTGGAAAGACACCTACGCGGTGATCAACACCTACAACGAACTCGACACCGGAAAAAAACGTACCGACGGCTCGGTCAAGGCCCTGGAAGAAGCCGGCATGCCAAAGGACCACATTCTGTTTTCGGCACTGAAAACCCTGGATGTGCCGGGCAGCATGGACGCCACCAACTCGGCGCTGGTCAAACTGCCAGGCGCCGCGAAAAACCTGATCATCGGCGGCATGAACGACAACACCGTGCTGGGCGGCGTGCGCGCCACCGAGAGCGCCGGTTTTGCCGCGGCCAACGTGATCGGCATCGGCATCAACGGTACCGACGCGATCGGCGAACTGAAAAAACCCAACAGTGGCTTCTTCGGTTCGATGCTGCCAAGCCCGCACATCGAAGGCTACAAAACCGCCGAGATGATGTACGAGTGGGTCACCACCGGCAAAGAACCGCCGAAATACACGGCCATGGACGACGTGACGCTGATCACCCGCGAGAACTTCAAGCAGGAACTGGAAAAGATCGGCCTGTGGAACTGAGGACCGGTTGATTTCACCGGCAGCCCCGGCGATCGGGTTGCCTGATCTGTGTGAAGAGGTGGGTTATGCACGCGCAACTAAAAACACAACAGCACAGCGCCGAAGGCAGCTTGCGCTTCAACGGGATCGGTAAAACCTTCCCCGGCGTGAAGGCTCTGGATGGCATCAGCTTCGTCGCCCATCCGGGACAGGTACATGCCTTGATGGGCGAGAACGGTGCCGGCAAATCAACACTGCTGAAAATTCTCGGCGGCGCTTATACGCCGAGCAGCGGCGACCTGCAGATCGGCGAGCAGACCATGGTGTTCAAATCCACTGCCGACAGCATCGGCAGTGGCGTCGCGGTCATCCATCAGGAACTGCACCTGGTACCGGAAATGACCGTGGCGGAAAACCTGTTCCTCGGGCATCTGCCGGCCAGTTTCGGCCTGATCAATCGCGGCGCATTGCGCCAGCAAGCGCTGGCCTGTCTCAAGGGCCTGGCCGATGAAATCGACCCGCAGGAGAAAGTAGGGCGGCTGTCCCTTGGTCAGCGCCAACTGGTGGAAATCGCCAAGGCGTTGTCCCGGGGCGCGCACGTGATTGCGTTCGACGAACCCACCAGCAGCCTGTCGGCGCGGGAGATCGATCGTTTGATGGCGATCATCGGGCGCCTGCGCGACGAAGGCAAAGTGGTGCTGTACGTCTCCCACCGCATGGAAGAAGTGTTCCGCATCTGCAACGCGGTGACGGTGTTCAAGGACGGTCGTTACGTGCGCACGTTCGAGGACATGAGCGAGCTGACCCACGATCAACTGGTCACGTGCATGGTCGGCCGCGACATTCAGGACATCTACGATTACCGGCCGCGCAAACGTGGCGCGGTGGCGCTGAAGGTCGACGGTTTGCTCGGGCCGGGCTTGCGTGAGCCCATCAGTTTCGAAGCGCACAAGGGCGAGATCCTCGGACTGTTCGGCCTGGTCGGCGCCGGTCGCACCGAGCTGTTCCGCATGCTCAGCGGTCTGGAGCGCAACAGCGCTGGGCGCCTGGAATTGCGTGGTCATGAACTCAAACTGCGTTCACCGCGCGATGCCATCGCGGCCGGCATTCTGCTGTGTCCCGAGGACCGCAAGAAGGAGGGCATCATGCCGCTCTCCAGCGTCGCCGAGAACATCAACATCAGCGCACGCGGTGCTCATTCGACATTCGGTTGCCTGCTGCGTGGCCTGTGGGAAAAGGATAACGCCGACAAGCAGATCAAAGCGCTGAAGGTGAAAACTCCGAACGCCGCGCAGAAAATCATGTACCTGTCCGGCGGCAATCAGCAGAAAGCCATTCTCGGCCGCTGGTTGTCGATGCCGATGAAAGTGCTGCTGCTCGACGAGCCTACGCGCGGCATCGATATCGGCGCCAAAGCCGAGATCTACCAGATCATCCACAACCTGGCCGAGAGCGGTATCGCCGTGATTGTGGTGTCGAGCGATCTGATGGAAGTCATGGGCATTTCCGATCGCATTCTGGTGCTCTGCGAGGGCGCGATGCGTGGCGAACTGTCGCGTGACGAGGCCAACGAATCCAACTTGCTGCAACTGGCTTTGCCGCGCCACCGCGCTGACGGCGTGGCGAACTGAGAGGTAATGATGATGACAACTCAAAACAATGCTCTGCCGACCGCGCGCAAACCGTTGGACCTGCGGCGCTTCCTCGATGACTGGGTGATGTTGCTGGCGGCGGTCGGGATTTTCGTGCTGTGCACCTTGCTGATCGACAATTTCCTCTCGCCGCTGAACATGCGCGGCCTCGGCCTGGCGATTTCGACCACCGGGATTGCCGCGTGCACCATGTTGTATTGCCTGGCGTCCGGGCACTTCGACTTGTCGGTGGGTTCGGTGATTGCCTGCGCCGGCGTGGTCGCCGCCGTGGTGATGCGTGACACCGACAGCGTGCTGCTGGGTGTCGGCGCGGCGCTGGTGATGGGCCTGATTGTCGGGCTGATCAACGGCATCGTGATTGCCAAGCTGCGGGTCAATGCGCTGATTACCACACTGGCGACCATGCAGATCGTGCGCGGTCTGGCGTACATTTTTGCCAATGGCAAAGCGGTGGGCGTGTCGCAGGAATCGTTCTTCGTTTTCGGCAATGGCCAGCTGTTTGGCGTGCCGGTGCCAATTCTGATTACCATTGTGTGCTTTCTGTTTTTCGGCTGGCTGCTCAATTACACCACCTACGGGCGCAACACCATGGCCATCGGTGGCAACCAGGAAGCGGCGTTGCTGGCCGGGGTGAACGTTGACCGGACCAAGATCATCATCTTCGCCGTGCACGGCGTCATCGGTGCACTGGCCGGCGTGATTCTGGCCTCGCGCATGACTTCGGGTCAGCCGATGATCGGCCAGGGTTTCGAGCTGACGGTGATCTCGGCGTGCGTGCTCGGCGGGGTGTCGTTGAGTGGCGGGATCGGCATGATTCGGCATGTGATCGCCGGGGTGCTGATTCTGGCCATCATCGAGAACGCGATGAACTTGAAGAATATTGATACGTTTTATCAGTATGTGATTCGTGGTTCGATCCTGTTGTTGGCTGTGGTGATTGACCGACTGAAGCAGCGCTGAGATTTTTGCTGACTGTAATGACGCTTTCGCGGGCAAGTCGGAACGCCGCCCGCATGCTCCCACAGGTCTTTATGTTGGTCGCATAGTCTGCGTACGACGTTGGATCTGTGGGAGCAAGGCTTGCCCGCGAAGAAGTCTTGTCTGATTCACCGCGAACCCGCTCCCTCCCTCCAGTCATCTCCCTGAAATATTCCTTGCCCACCCGGCAAATTTCAGCTTCACTTTGTACATGATTAGACAGGTACGATTCGATAAGAAACAACGGGTGGTCGACGAGCTCATCCGGCGCATTGAAAGCGGCCTCATGGAGGACGGCTTTCTGCTGCCGGGTGAGCACCAGTTGGCTCAAGAATTCAAAGTCAGCCGCGGCACGCTCCGTGAAGCCCTGGCCGAGCTGAAGCGGCGTAACTACATCGCGACGCAAAGCGGGGTCGGCTCCATTGTCACTTTTGACGGCGTGGTGCTCGATCAGCGCAGCGGCTGGGCGCAGGCGCTTGCCGATAGCGGTGCGCTGGTCAACACCGAAGTGCTGCGGCTGGAAGCGGTCAGCCGTCCCGACCTGCTGTCGCGGTTCGGCACCGATCAATTTATTACCCTTGATCGCCGACGCCGCGCCAACGACGGCACGCTGGTTTCTCTCGAGCGTTCGCTGATGCCCGCTAACGGGGGCCTGGAAAGCCTGCCGCGCGTGGGTCTCATCGACGATTCCCTGACTATCACGCTGGCCGCCTACGGTTACATCGGCGAGCGCGGGGATCAATGGATCGGCGCAGAGCCGTTGAGCGCCGAAGACGCCGAGCTGCTGGGTCGCCCGGTGGGTACGGTTTTCCTCAAAGCCTTGCGCACCACTTACGATCGGCAAAACCGCTTCATGGAACAGGTCGAAAGCCTGCTCGACCCGGTGCATTTCCGCCTTCACCTGCAATTTGGAACGCCACAATGACTGCGCTCAATCGTGCCTTGGGCGCGTTTTACGGCCTGGCCCTCGGTGATGCACTGGGCATGCCGACGCAATCGATGAGCCGCGCCGATATCAAGGCGCGTTTCGGCGAGATCAGGGATCTGCAAGACGCTGGCCCCGATCAGCCAATCGCTGCAAACATGCCTGCCGGCTCGATTACCGACGATACCGAACAGGCGATTCTGGTCGGCCAGCTGTTGATCGATGGCGCGGGCAAGATCGAACCTGCGCTGCTCGCTCAGCGCCTGATCGAGTGGGAAGCGACGATGCAAGCCAAGGGCTCGCAGGATTTGCTTGGACCTTCAACCAAGCGCGCGATCGAGATGATCCTCGCCGGCCATTCGCCGGAAGAGGCGGGGCGTTACGGCACCACTAATGGCGCCGCGATGCGCATCACGCCAGTAGGCATCGCGGCAGATATCGCCGACTCGCAGCGCTTTATCAGCGCCGTGGTTCAGGCCTGTCAGGTGACCCATAACACCACGCTGGGGATTTCCAGTGCGGCAGCGGTGGCGGCGGTGGTGTCGGCCGGGATCAACGGCATGGACCTGGGCGAAGCATTGAACCTGGGTCAGCATATTGCTCACCAGGCGGAGAGCCATGGCCACTGGGTCGTGGGTGGGCGTATTGC
>JALYPE010000835.1 GCA_030856525.1 Pseudomonadota bacterium
GTCCTGCGGACCGCGATGCAGCCTCGTGCCTCGGCAGCTGCTACAGGAAATCGGGGACTTATTCGCCCCAAACGTCGGCTAAGACGTTGACCCAGTTCTCGCCCATGATCTTGCGCACCACCCGCTCGGAATGGCCGCGCTTGAGCAGTGTCTCGGTCAGGTTCGGGAACTCGCCGACGGTGCGGATGCCCAGCGGGTTGATGATCTTGCCGAAGCTGGTCAGGCGGCGGGCGTATCCCTTGTCATGGGTCAGGTACTCGAAGAAGTCCTGGCCGTGGCCCTGAGTGAAATCGGTGCCGATGCCGATGGCGTCTTCGCCGACGATGTTCATCACGTATTCAATGGCTTCGGCGTAGTCGTCGATGGTCGAATCAATGCCCTTGGCGAGGAAAGGCGCGAACATGGTCACGCCGACGAAGCCGCCGTGATCGGCGATGAACTTCAGCTCTTCATCGGACTTGTTGCGCGGGTGGACTTTCAGGCCTGACGGTAGGCAGTGCGAGTAGCAGACCGGCTTCTTCGATTCGAGGATGACTTCTTCGGACGTCTTCGAACCGACATGCGACAGGTCGCACATGACACCGACGCGGTTCATCTCGGCGACGATTTCACGACCGAAACCCGACAGGCCGCCATCGCGTTCGTAGCAACCGGTGCCCACCAGATTCTGGGTGTTGTAGCACATCTGCACGATACCGACGCCGAGCTGCTTGAACACCTCGACATAGCCGATCTGGTCCTCAAACGCGTGAGCATTCTGGAAGCCGAAGAGGATGCCGGTCTTGCCCTGCTCCTTGGCCTTGCGGATGTCGGCGGTGGTGCGCACCGGAATCACCAGGTCGCTGTTTTCGCGGATCAGTTTCTGGCTGGCGGCGATATTGTTGACGGTCGCCTGGAAGCCCTCCCACACCGACACGGTGCAGTTGGCGGCGGTCAGGCCGCCCTTGCGCATGTCTTCGAACAGCTCGCGGTTCCACTTGGCGATAATCAGCCCGTCGATAACGATGCTGTCGGCGTGCAGTTCGGCTGGGCTCATCAGGCTGTCCCCTCTTGTCGATTCCTGCGCCGAATCGTTTGCCGGCGCTTTGGGGCCAGCATATGCCTCGGTGCCTTGGCGACCGGGTGCAAAAACGACAGGGGAATTGCCGAAAGCGTCAATCCGCGACAAAGGGTCGTCGCGCAACGTCACCGGCCACCTGTTCAAGGACTTCGGCATGCGCCAGAATTCGCCACATCACGGGATAGGCACAATAAAAAGGCGCGGCGCAATGAAATCGATCTTCCTGGCTTTGGCACTGATAGCGACCGGCGTAGACGCGGCCGAAGAATCCGACAACAACCCTTGCGATGCGGTCGAAAACGACGTCCAGACCCTCGAATGCTCGGCCTACAGCCGCTCCACCGCCGAACAACTGCTCGGCGAAAACTACCTCAGCCTCGGCGAACGCATGCAATCGCTGTCTGGCAACAACCCGGCACAACTGAGCGACATCACCGCCAAACTCAAGACGGCCCAGCAACAATGGCTGAAAACCCGCGACGCCGACTGCGCCGTGGAAGTGTTCCCGGCGACCAGCGGCAGCAAGGCCTTCACCATTGCGCAAAATGATTGCGTGGCGCGGATGAGTGATGAGCGGTCGGAGTTTTTGGAGTTGATTGGGCAGGAGTGAGGCATCCGCCATCAAAGGGCGACCTCTCCCGCAGGCTTGGCAGACTGACCCTACAGCGCTCCCTAGCCGCTACGTCGGCCTATCGCCAAGGAAATATGTCGGCACGGTTCAGTGATTGGCCAATGGGTAAATATAAGTAAAGATTCGCAAATCTTATAAAAGACTTATATTCTCCCATGAACAGCATTCACTGGACTCGAAAGGCCGTTAAGCAGCTTTTGAAATTGCATTCCGCTCATCAGATCCAAGTCCGCGATGCCGTCGCGGTGCTGGCAAGCATGCCTGATGCAGGGAATGTCAAAGCACTGATCGGTCATGACTACGCCTACCGACTTCGAGCAGGCAACTATCGAGTCATGTTCGACTGGGATGGCGTAATCAAAGTGGTCAGTATTCAAGAGGTCAAAAAACGCGATGAACGCACCTACTGACGTTCAAATCATCAACGATGCTGAGGGAAAGCCCGCTTTCGTGGTCATTCCCTACGCGCAATACGTAGCGCAGAAGATCGAGCCGGATCTGATCCCCCACGAAGTGGTGAGCCGCATCGTCGATGGCGCTACACCGATTCGCGCCTGGCGCGAATATCTGAACCTTACACAGGAGGAAGTGGCCGTACGCATGGGCGTCTCTCAACCGGCGTTTGCCCAGCAAGAGAGCGTGGCGAAGCCGCGCAAGGCGACCCGCGAAAAAATTGCCAAGGCGTTTAGTATCACTGCCAGCCAACTTGAGCTGTAGGCTGCACCCACATTTTGTGAAAGGGATGAACATGAGAATCTGCGGCATCGAAATCAAAGGCAGCGAAGCGATCATTGCCGTGGCGTCCCTCGACGGTCAGGTGCTGAGCCATCAGCCACTGGCCACCAAGAAAATTGCCCTCGACGATGACGACGAGGCGGCGAATGTCAAAGTCTTCGCCGCTCACGTTGCGTCGTTTGTACGCGAGAATTCCATCGACCGGATCGCGATCAAGAAGCGCAGCAAGAAAGGCGAGTTCGCCGGTGGGCCGACCACGTTCAAGATCGAGGGCATTTTTCAGTTGCTGGAGAGTTGCGAGGTGACGCTGTGGTCCCCGCAGACGATCAATGCGCAGGCGAAGAAGCATGATTTCGAACTGCCCGGGACGCTGAACAAGTATCAGCATGAAGCGTATAAAGCGGCGTGTTCGGCGTTGGTGAAGAAGTAAGCGGGAACGTAGATCAAACTGTGGGAGCGGGCTTGCTCGCGAATGCGGTGT
>JALYPE010000158.1 GCA_030856525.1 Pseudomonadota bacterium
AAGCGCAGAAAGGTCGGAGTCTGCTTACCGATAGCTTCAAACAGTTTGGCACTGGTGTATTGGGTAATGTCCTTGGTAACCGTGAAGGTCCCATACGCTCCCGAGCCTTTGGCGTGTACGCGGCGCTCTGGGATGTTTTCACGGTTGAAGTGGGCAAGCTTCTCGATCAGGTGAAAGTCGTCGAGCAACAACGGGCCACGCGGGCCTGCGGAACGGGAATTCTGGTTATCCGCAACGGGAGCACCGCTGGCAGTTGTAAGGGTTTTATTCTGGCTCATGCTCAATCTCCTCAGGTCAGTCTTGGAACTGCCGGCTAATCGGCTTGGAGGCAGTATTGACCAGGAAGATGACACCTTCAAATGTATTAAATCATGCCACTCAATAGATTTTTACTAACACCCAATCGACCGGCATAGCCAAAGGGCAATGAGTGAACATCACGTTGCTTTTCAATCGCCCACAAAAAACCGGGCACTAGGCCCGGTTTTTTGTTTTCAGACTGACGTCTTACTCAGCGGATACAGCTTCACCACCGACAGGACGGTCAACCAACTCGACGTACGCCATAGGCGCGTTGTCGCCAGTGCGGAAACCGCACTTGAGGATGCGCAGGTAGCCACCCTCACGGGTAGCGTAACGCTTGCCCAGGTCGTTGAAGAGCTTACCAACGATAGCTTTCGAACGAGTACGGTCGAAAGCCAGACGGCGGTTAGCCAGGCTGTCTGTCTTGGCCAAAGTGATCAGCGGCTCAGCAACGCGACGCAGTTCTTTAGCTTTCGGCAGTGTAGTTTTGATCAGCTCGTGCTCGAACAGCGACACCGCCATGTTTTGAAACATGGCCTTGCGGTGCGAGCTGGTGCGGCTCAGGTGACGACCACTTTTACGATGACGCATGGTTCATTCCTTACCAAACACAACGTTCGGTGATTACGACGATCAGGCAGTCGCCTTGTCGTCCTTCTTAAGACTTGCAGGCGGCCAGTTGTCGAGGCGCATGCCGAGGGACAGACCGCGGGAGGCCAGAACGTCCTTGATTTCAGTCAAGGATTTCTTGCCAAGGTTCGGAGTCTTCAACAGCTCTACTTCGGTACGCTGAATCAGGTCACCGATGTAGTAGATGTTTTCCGCCTTAAGGCAGTTAGCCGAACGTACAGTCAGTTCCAGATCGTCAACCGGGCGAAGCAGGATCGGATCAATCTCGTCTTCCTGCTCGACAACCACTGGCTCACTGTCACCTTTGAGATCGACGAACGCAGCCAACTGCTGTTGCAGAATGGTTGCAGCGCGGCGAATAGCCTCTTCAGGATCCAGAGTACCGTTGGTTTCCAGATCAATAACCAGCTTATCCAGGTTAGTACGCTGCTCGACACGGGCGTTTTCCACCACGTATGCGATACGGCG
Source organism: Pseudomonadota bacterium (assembly GCA_030856525.1). GTDB lineage: Bacteria > Pseudomonadota > Gammaproteobacteria > Pseudomonadales > Pseudomonadaceae > Aquipseudomonas. The sequence continues at coordinate 1,402 of JALYPE010000158.1, forward strand.
AACCGGGCTGAACGAAGAGTCAAGCTGCAAGCGACCAATGCTGCGGCTTTCGTCTTCATCGCTCTGACGCGAGTCGGCCGGTTCATAACCACGACCACGAGCTACGGTGAGCTTCATGTTCAAAGCGCCGTTAGACGCCAGGTTAGCGATTACGTGATCGGGGTTAACGATCTCGACATCATGATCCAGCTGAATATCGGCAGCGGTAACCACCCCCGAACCCTTCTTCGACAAGGTCAGCGTAACTTCGTCACGACCGTGCAGCTTGATAGCCAGACCTTTAAGGTTCAACAGGATTTCAATGACATCTTCCTGTACACCTTCGATGGCGCTGTACTCATGGAGTACACCGTCAATCTCGGCCTCGACTACTGCACAGCCGGGCATTGAGGACAACAGGATGCGTCGCAGCGCGTTGCCCAGGGTGTGGCCAAAACCACGCTCGAGAGGCTCGAGAGTGATCTTGGCGCGGGTTGGACTGACAACCTGCACATCAATATGGCGGGGTGTCAGGAACTCATTTACCGAAATCTGCATGGATGCACCTATTTTCTAGCCCTTACTTGGAGTAGAGCTCGACAATCAGGCTTTCGTTGATGTCGGCGGACAGATCACTGCGAGCAGGAACGTTCTTGAAAACGCCCGACTTCTTCTCAGTGTCTACTTCTACCCATTCTACGCGGCCACGTTGGGCACACAGATCGAGAGCTTGGACAATGCGAAGTTGGTTCTTTGCTTTCTCGCGAATCGCGACCACGTCACCAGCACGAACCTGGTAGGACGGTACGTTTACGGTCTGACCGTTAACGCTGACGGACTTGTGCGATACCAGCTGACGGGATTCGGCACGAGTAGAACCAAAGCCCATACGGTATACAACGTTGTCCAGACGGCATTCGAGCAGTTGCAGCAGGTTTTCACCGGTTGCACCTTTCTTGCCAGCAGCTTCTTTGTAGTAGCCGCTGAATTGACGCTCGAGAACGCCGTAGATACGACGGACTTTCTGCTTTTCACGCAGTTGGGTGCCGTAATCGGACTGGCGACCGCGGCGTTGGCCGTGGATACCAGGTGCTGCTTCGATGTTGCACTTCGATTCGATCGCGCGCACGCCGCTCTTCAGAAAGAGATCGGTGCCTTCGCGACGAGCGAGTTTGCATTTTGGACCAATGTAACGAGCCATTCTTTACAATCTCCTGGATTACACGCGGCGCTTCTTCGGCGGACGGCACCCGTTGTGCGGGATTGGCGTCACGTCGGTGATGCTGGCGATCTTATAGCCACAGCCGTTCAAAGCACGGACAGCAGACTCACGACCTGGACCTGGACCCTTGACGTTAACGTCGAGGTTTTTCAGGCCGTATTCCAGCGCAGCTTGACCAGCACGTTCAGCAGCTACTTGAGCAGCAAACGGAGTGGACTTGCGGGAACCGCGGAAACCCGAACCACCGGAGGTAGCCCAAGAAAGCGCGTTACCTTGACGGTCGGTAATGGTCACGATTGTGTTGTTAAAAGAAGCATGGATGTGGGCGATGCCATCAACCACTGTCTTTTTAACTTTTTTACGAGGACGAGCAGCAGGTTTTGCCATGATTAATTTCCTGTCGATTCGCTGGGGCGATTACTTGCGGATCGGCTTACGCGGACCTTTACGGGTACGCGCGTTAGTCTTGGTACGCTGACCGCGTACTGGAAGACCACGACGATGACGCAGACCGCGATAGCAACCGAGGTCCATCAAACGCTTGATTTTCATGTTGATTTCGCGACGCAGGTCACCTTCAGTGGTGAACTTCGCCACTTCGCCACGCAGCTGTTCAATCTGCTCGTCGCTCAGATCCTTGATCTTTGCGGCTGGGTTTACCCCAGTCACTGCGCAAATTTTCTGCGCAGTAGTGCGACCAACACCATAGATGTAGGTCAGCGAGATAACAGTATGCTTGTTATCTGGAATGTTAACGCCTGCAATACGGGCCATTCAGTGGGACTCCAATTGACAGCTACCTACGCCCCGGAAGCCAAGAAATAGGGCGCGAGATAATATCGCTGTAATAACAAATAATCAACCCGGCAGCGCACTAGCTGCCGGGCTTGAAGCACATTCACACTCAGCCTTGGCGCTGTTTGTGACGCGGTTCCGCGCTGCAAATTACTCGAACAACACCTTCGCGGCGAATAATCTTGCAGTTACGGCACAGCTTTTTCACCGATGCACGAACTTTCATCACCAACTCCTCGAACCTTATGGGTACTCAGCGCAACATGCCGCTGCCGTAACCCTTCAGGTTGGCTTTCTTCATCAGGGATTCGTACTGGTGCGAAACGAGGTGCGATTGTACTTGGGACATGAAGTCCATCACAACCACGACGACGATCAGCAACGAGGTCCCGCCAAGGTAGAACGGAACGTTTGCTGCTACCACCAGGAACTGGGGCAACAAGCACACGGCCGTCATATATAGAGCACCGAACAGGGTCAAACGGGTCAGAACGCCATCAATGTAGCGCGCCGACTGCTCACCTGGACGGATGCCCGGAATAAAGGCACCGGACTTCTTCAGGTTTTCCGCTACGTCTTTCGGATTGAACATCAACGCCGTATAGAAGAAGCAGAAGAAAATAATCCCTGCACTAAACAGCAGAATATTCAACGGCTGACCAGGAGCGATCGACTGCGAGATGTCCTGCAGCCAGCCCATACCTTCAGACTGACCAAACCAGGTACCCAACGAAGCCGGGAACAGCAAAATGCTGCTCGCGAAAATAGCCGGAATAACGCCGGCCATGTTCACCTTCAACGGCAAGTGGCTAGTCTGCGCAGCGAAGACCTTGCGGCCCTGCTGACGCTTGGCGTAGTGAACAGCAATACGACGCTGACCACGCTCAATGAACACCACAAAACCGATAATCGCTACTGCCAGCAAACCGATCGCAACCAGGGCGAAAATGTTGATGTCACCCTGACGCGCAGACTCGAAAGACTGCCCGATCGCTCTCGGAAGACCGGCGACGATACCTGCGAAAATCAACATCGAGATACCGTTGCCAACACCACGCTCAGTAATCTGCTCACCCAGCCACATCATGAACATCGCACCAGCCACAAATGTGGATACCGCGACGAAATGGAAGCCAAAGTCACCAGTGAACGCTACGCCCTGCCCCGCCAGACCAATGGACATGCCAATAGCCTGAACGAGAGCAAGAACTACAGTGCCGTAGCGGGTGTACTGGGCAATCTTGCGACGCCCAGATTCACCTTCCTTCTTCAACTGTTCCAGTTGCGGGCTGACGGCGGTCATCAGTTGCATGATGATCGAAGCCGAAATGTACGGCATGATCCCCAGTGCAAAGATGCTCATCCGTTCCAGCGCGCCGCCGGAAAACATGTTGAACAAGCTAAGAATGGTCCCCTCATTCTGTCGAAACAGGTCCGCGAGTCGGTCCGGGTTGATACCTGGAACCGGGATGTGTGCGCCTATTCGGTAGACGATAATCGCCAGGAACAGAAAACGCAGACGAGCCCAGAGTTCAGACATACCGCCTTTGCCGAGCGCAGAGAGAGCACCTTGCTTAGCCATTTATTCCTCGAACTTGCCGCCAGCTGCTTCGATAGCCGAACGCGCACCTTTGGTGGCGCCGATTCCCTTTCCGATGGTAACAGCGCGAGTAACTTCGCCGGACAGCATGATTTTCACACGCTGTACGTTGACGTTGATCACGTTGGCATCTTTCAGGGACTGCACGGTTACGATGTCGCCTTCCACTTTAGCCAGCTCGGACAAACGCACTTCTGCGCGATCCATGGCTTTCAGGGAAACGAAACCGAACTTCGGCAGACGACGATGCAGCGGCTGTTGGCCGCCTTCAAAGCCTGGAGCAATGGTGCCACCGGAGCGGGAGGACTGACCTTTGTGGCCACGGCCACCGGTCTTGCCCAAACCACTACCGATACCACGGCCCGGACGATGCTTTTCGCGACGGGAACCCGGCGCTGGACTCAGATCATTGAGTTTCATCGATTAACCCTCGACACGCAGCATGTAGTAAGCCTTGTTGATCATCCCGCGATTCTCGGGAGTATCAAGTACTTCTACAGTGTGACCGATGCGACGCAGACCCAGACCCTTAACGCACAGTTTGTGGTTAGGGATGCGGCCGGTCATGCTTTTGATCAGCGTAACTTTAACGGTAGCCATGATCAGAAGATCTCCTTGACGCTTTTGCCACGCTTGGCGGCAATGGATTCAGGAGACTGCATAGCCTTCAAACCTTTAAAAGTGGCGTGAACCACGTTTACCGGGTTAGTCGAGCCGTAGCACTTGGCCAGAACGTTCTGAACGCCAGCAACTTCGAGGACAGCACGCATAGCGCCGCCAGCGATGATACCGGTACCTTCAGAAGCAGGCTGCATGTACACCTTCGAAGCGCCATGAGCGGACTTCATTGCGTACTGCAGAGTAGTGCCGTTCAGGTCAACTTGGATCATGTTGCGGCGAGCAGCTTCCATTGCCTTCTGGATCGCAGCAGGCACTTCACGCGACTTGCCACGGCCGAAGCCAACACGGCCCTTACCATCACCAACCACGGTCAACGCGGTGAAGGTGAAGATACGGCCGCCTTTAACGGTTTTGGCTACGCGGTTAACTTGAACCAGCTTCTCAATGTAGCCTTCGTCGCGCTTTTGGTCGTTATTTGACATAACTTAGAACTCCAGCCCAGCTTCACGAGCAGCATCAGCCAGCGCTTTAACGCGGCCGTGGTACTTGAAGCCAGAGCGGTCGAAAGCCACTTGCGAGACGCCAGCGGCCTTAGCACGCGTAGCGACCAGCTGGCCAACCTTAGTGGCCGCGTCGATGTTGCCAGTGGCACCATCACGCAGTTCTTTATCCAAAGTCGAGGCAGAAGCCAGAACTTTGGCGCCGTCGGCCGAAATGACCTGGGCGTAGATGTGCTGCGACGAGCGGAACACGCAGAGACGCACGACTTCGAGTTCGTGCATTTTCAGGCGTGCTTTGCGAGCGCGACGCAGTCGAGTAACTTTTTTGTCGGTCATTTGCTATGCCCTACTTCTTCTTGGCTTCTTTACGACGGACGACTTCGTCCGCGTAGCGCACACCTTTGCCTTTGTACGGCTCTGGTGGACGGAAGTCGCGGATCTCGGCGGCCACTTGACCTACCAGCTGCTTGTCGATGCCCTTGATCAGGATATCGGTCTGGCTAGGAGTCTCAGCGGTGATGCCTTCCGGCAGTTCATAATCCACTGGGTGCGAGAAGCCAAGAGCCAGGTTCAGCACTGTGCCTTTTGCTTGCGCTTTGTAACCAACACCGACCAGCTGGAGCTTGCGCTCGAAGCCTTGGCTTACGCCTTGGACCATGTTGTTTACCAACGCACGAGTGGTACCAGCCATTGCGCGAGTTTGTTGATCGCCATTGCGAGCAGCGAAACGCAGCTCACCAGCTTCTTCAACAATCTCAACGGACGAATGGATGTTCAGTTCGAGAGTGCCCTTGGCACCCTTCACCGAAAGCTGTTGGCCTGCGAATTTGACTTCGACACCGGCTGGCAGCTTAACGGGGTTCTTAGCGACGCGTGACATGCTTATCCCCCCTTAGAACACAGTGCAAAGAACTTCGCCGCCGACACCGGCAGCGCGCGCAGCACGATCCGTCATCACACCTTTGTTGGTGGAGACGATAGACACACCGAGACCGCCACGAACTTTTGGCAGATCATCGACGGACTTGTACTGACGCAGGCCTGGACGGCTAACGCGCTTCACTTCCTCGATGACCGGACGGCCTTCGAAGTACTTCAGCTCGATGGACAGCAGTGGTTTGATTTCGCTGCTGATCTGATAACCCGCAATGTAACCTTCGTCCTTCAGGACTTTGGCAACAGCTACCTTCAAAGTAGAAGATGGCATGCTTACGACGGACTTTTCAGCCATCTGGGCATTACGGATACGAGTTAGCATGTCCGCTAACGGGTCCTGCATACTCATGGGCTAGACGCTCCTAATACAAAAAAATTAGCCTTACGGCTACTACGTGTCGCCGAGTACATCCATGCGGAAAAAGCACGGGCTCAGGCGAGCCGGGTATTCTAGACACACCCCACAAATGAATCAAGCCCCAAAAGGGGCTTGATTCAAGTTCAAGGTCACCGGCGGTCAGGATCTTGCGATCCCTTCCACCGAGACTTTGAGATGTTACTTACCAGCTGGCTTTAACCAGACCCGGTACGTCGCCACGCATTGCTGCTTGACGCAGCATGTTACGGCCGAGGCCGAACTTGCGATAAACGCCGTGCGGACGACCGGTCAAGCGGCAGCGGTTACGCATGCGCGATGCGCTTGCGTCACGTGGCTGCTTCTGCAGAGCAACTGTTGCTTCCCAACGCGCTTCTGGACTTGCGTTCAGATCTACGATGATAGCTTTCAGTGCTGCACGCTTTTTGGCGTACTTGGCAACAGTGAGCTGACGCTTCAGCTCACGGTTTTTCATGCTCGTCTTGGCCATTTTCCTACTCCAATCAGTTGCGGAACGGGAATTTGAAAGCACGCAACAGGGCGCGACCTTCATCATCGTTCTTGGCAGTGGTGGTCAGGGTAATGTCCAGACCGCGGAGAGCATCGATCTTGTCGTAGTCGATTTCCGGGAAGATGATCTGCTCTTTAACGCCCATGCTGTAGTTACCACGACCATCGAAGGACTTGGCATTCAGGCCGCGGAAGTCGCGAACCCGAGGCAGGGAGATCGACAGCAGACGATCCAGGAATTCATACATACGCTCACGGCGCAGGGTCACTTTGACGCCGATCGGCCAACCTTCACGGACTTTAAAGCCAGCGATGGATTTCCGAGCGTAAGTCACGATGACTTTCTGACCGGTGATCTTTTCCAGGTCGGCAACAGCGTGCTCGATGACTTTTTTGTCACCGACCGCTTCGCCCAGACCCATGTTCAGGGTGATTTTGGTAACGCGTGGAACTTCCATCACGTTCGAAAGCTTAAGTTCTTCCTTAAGTTTCGGTGCGATTTCCTTCCAGTAAATCTCTTTTAGTCGTGCCATGGTCTTCTACCTAGCAGTGTTCAAGCATCAACCGCTTTTTGGGTCGACTTGAAGACACGAATTTTCTTGCCGTCTTCTACTTTAAAACCAACGCGATCAGCCTTGTTGGTTTCGCCGTTGAAAATGGCGACGTTAGAAGCGTCCAATGGAGCTTCTTTTTCGACGATACCGCCTTGTACGCCCGACATCGGGTTAGGCTTGGTATGACGCTTAACCAGGTTCAAACCGCCAATAACCAGACGGTTGTTAGCGAGAACCTTAAGCACCTTACCGCGCTTACCTTTGTCTTTGCCGGCGATCACGATGATCTCGTCGTCACGACGAATCTTTTGCATGTCGGATCTCCTTACAGCACTTCTGGGGCGAGCGAGACGATCTTCATGAACTT
>JALYPE010000860.1 GCA_030856525.1 Pseudomonadota bacterium
ACACCGCACCGCGCAAGGAAACCGCAACAGCGGCGCCGGCCAATAACGCCATGGCCTCGCTGTTCGCCAACGCCAAGCAGTTGAAGAAACGTTGATGGACATTCCTGCCGGCCTGACCGAAAGCGCGTATTTCAAGCTGCTGGGTTGTCGCTTGCACAGCCTGGACACCGGGGTGGCGCAAGTCGCCCTGGCGTTGGCGCCCGAGTTGCGCAATCGCGGCGGCAAGTTGCACGGCGGGGCTTTGTTCAGTCTGGTAGACATCGCCATGGGACTGGCCTGTTCCAGCTCCCACGGCTTTGACCAGCAGAGTGCGACCATCGAATGCAAGATCAACTACATCCGCGCCGTTTCGGACGGTGAAGTGATGTGCACGGCGCGGGTTATTCACCCGGGGCGGCGCACGCTGGTGGTCGAAGCCGAGGTGATGCAGGGCGAAAAACTTGTCGCAAAAGCACAAGGCACGTTCGCTGTCCTGTAGCGAGATGTCATCGATTTGAGTTAATTTCGGCACTGTGACCGCAGCGCCGAAATTCCCTGTGCGCGGACCTGTGGCGAGGGGGCTTGCCCCCGTTGGGCTGCGAAGCGGCCCCGAGATTTTGTGAGTGCTACGCACTCAAACGGGGGCAAGCCCCCTCGCCTCAGTTCGCTGCCACAATGAACAGGTCCGTGCGATCCAAAAACCAGGCGAAAACGCCAGTTTTAACTTCACCCTTGTAGACCGTCTTGCCCACCCCCATATTGGGGCGACTGACGCGTGAAGGAATCCAACTTGAGCGAACTTCTCAACCGCCGCCTGGCTCTGCTCGGCGAGCGCGCTAACCTCTCTCTGCTCGAGCAGTGTCTTCACGGTATCGAACGTGAATGCCTGCGCGTAACCGGCGAAGGTCGCCTGGCGCAAACGCCGCACCCGGAAGAATTGGGTTCCGCGCTGACCAACGAACAAATCACCACCGACTATTCCGAGTCGCTGCTGGAGTTCATCACGCCCGCCCTGCCCGACCCGGCAGACACGCTGGCGAGCCTGGACAAAATTCATCGCTTTGCCTACAGCAAGCTCGGCACCGAGTACCTGTGGAGTCCATCGATGCCGTGTCCGTTGCCGGCCGAGGCTGACATCCCGATTGCCTACTACGGCACCTCCAACATCGGTCAGCTCAAGTATGTGTATCGCAAGGGCCTGGCCCTGCGCTACGGCAAGACCATGCAATGCATCGCCGGCATTCATTACAACTTTTCCCTGCCGGAAAAGCTCTGGCCGCTGCTCAAGGAATCCGAAGGGTTTGCCGGTACCGACCGCGATTATCAGTCGTCAGCGTATATCGCGCTGATCCGTAATTTCCGTCGCTACAGCTGGCTGCTGATGTACCTGTTCGGTGCCTCTCCTGCGCTGGACGCAGGCTTCCTGCGCGGCCGTTCGCACCAGTTGGAACAACTGGACCCGGACACCTTGTACCTGCCCTACGCGACCAGTCTGCGCATGAGCGATCTGGGTTACCAGAGCAACGCCCAGGCCGGCTTGACCCCGTGCTACAACGATCTCACCAGTTACACCGACAGCCTGCGTAAAGCCGTGGCCACGCCGTATGCACCGTACGTTGAAATCGGTACGCATCAGGACGGTGAGTGGGTGCAGCTCAACACCAACATCCTGCAGATTGAAAACGAGTACTACTCCAACATTCGTCCCAAGCGCGTGACCTACACCGGCGAGCGGCCGATTCAGGCGTTGGCGGCCCGTGGCATCCAGTACGTCGAAGTGCGTTGCCTGGACATCAATCCGTTCCTGCCGATGGGCATCGACCTCACCGAGTCGCGGTTCCTCGATGCGTTCCTGTTGTATTGCGCGCTGAACGACAGTCCGCTGCTGACCAACAATTCCTGCAGCAATGCCACCTCGAACTTCCTCAGCGTGGTCAAGGAAGGTCGCCGTCCGGGCCTGCAATTGCAGCGCGACGGTCAACCGGTGGACCTGAAAGAGTGGGCAACTGAACTGCTGGAACAGATCGCCCCGCTGGCTGCATTGCTGGATCAAAGCCATGGCGGCGAAAATCATAGCCAGGCACTCGACGCGCAATTGGCGAAGGTCAAGGATCCCTCGCTGACGCCTTCCGCTCAGGTATTGGCGGCCATGGCAGAGCACAAGGAG
>JALYPE010000872.1 GCA_030856525.1 Pseudomonadota bacterium
CTCGGCGCCGAGTCCGCCGCCGTGCCGAAGGATGAGCGGCTGGTGAACTGGCAAGTGAGCATCGGCATCACCCACGTCGAGCAGATCTACCTCAACAGCGCAGGCGCCGAATTGCGCCAGGCCCAACGCTTTGTCTATCCGGGCCTCGACGTCACGGCTTATGACGGCCACGACAGTCAGACGCGCAGCCTCGGCCGCGAAAACTTTGGCCAGCAAGGCAGCGCCGATGTCATCAGCCGTTGCGGCCTGATCGGCGCGGGCCCGACCGTGGCAGATCAAGCGCTGCAGTTGCTGCTGGCACCCAACACTCCGCAAGGCCCGCGCGACCTGCTGTTGATGCCAGACCAGATGATGTTGCAGATTCACGAATCCATCGGCCACCCGCTGGAACTGGACCGGATTCTGGGCGACGAGCGCAATTACGCCGGTACCAGTTTCGTCAAGGCAGAGGATTTCGGCCGCTTGCAATATGGTTCGACACTACTCAACGTCACGTTCGACCCAGACATTCCCGAGCAACTGGCGAGCTACGGCCATGACGACGAAGGCACGGCTGCCAGCAAGCAGTTCCTGATCAAGCAAGGTCTGCTGCTGCGTCCATTGGGCGGTGCGCTGTCGCAATTTCGCGCAGGCATGGACGGCGTCGCTAACAGCCGCGCGTGTGGCTGGAACCGGCCGCCGATCGATCGCATGGCCAACCTCAATATCGAGCCCGGCGATCAGCCTCTGGAACAACTGATTGGCAACATCGAGCACGGCATTTTGATGAGCACCAATCGCTCGTGGTCGATCGACGATGCGCGTAACAAATTCCAGTTCGGTTGCGAATGGGGGCAGTTGATCGAAAACGGCGAGCTTAAGGGCGTGGTGAAAAATCCGAACTACCGGGCGATTTCCGCGCACTTCTGGAAATGCCTCAGCGCGGTCGGCGACGCCAGCACGTTCAAGGTTCTGGGCACACCGAACTGTGGCAAGGGCGAGCCAAACCAGGTGATCCGCGTGGGGCATGCGTCGCCTGCGTGTGTGTTCAGCCAGATCGATGTATTCGGGGGAGATGCCTGATGACGACAGCAAACACTCAGGCCGATGCGTTCAAGACGCTGGTCGGCTGGCTGCGGGACGCGATCCGCGAGCCGGAGCAATTCACCCTCAGCTATGCCGCCGAGTCATCCGCCTTCGTGCGCTTCAACCACGCCAAGGTGCGTCAGGCGGGCCAGGTGCAGCAAGCGAGCGTCGGCTTCAAGCTGATCAATGACGGACGTCACGCCGACCTCGACATCACGCTGTCGGGTGATGCGGAAGTCGATGTTCAACGGCTGGCCGAAGGTCTGCAACAGCTGCGCGAAACGTTGCCGCTGTTGCCGGCGGATCCGTACCTGTTGCTCAATCACAATGGCTGGCAGAGCAAAAGCCTGCAGGAGCATCCGCTGCCGGACACCGAACAAGTGGTCGCCGAAATCGCTCGCGCCGCTGAAGGTCTGGACCTGGTCGGTTTTTATGCCGCAGGGCCGATCAGCCGTGGCTTTGCCAGCTCCTCAGGCGCGTTCGGCTGGCATCAGGCGAACAGCTTCAATTTCGACTTCAGCCTGTTTCATGAAAACGGTCAGGCAGTGAAAGCCAGTTACGCCGGGCATGACTGGAGCAGCGAAGGTTTTGCCAGACGCTTTGAGCTGGCGCGCCAACAGCTCGAATTTCTTGGTCGGCCGCTGCTTACGTTGGCGCCGGGGCAGTACCGCGCGTACCTGGCGCCGGCGGCGATGGAAGAAATCATGGGCATGTTGAGCTGGGGCGGATTTTCCGCGCAGGCAATCGCCAGCAAGAGCAGCGCGTTGCAAAAACTCTACGCGGGCGAGAGTGCGTTCAGCCCCTTGCTGTCGCTGGATGAAAAAGTCAGCGATTCCTTGAGCCCGGCGTTTTCCGGCGAGGGCTATCCGCGCAGTGATCTTGGACTGATCGTCAAGGGTCAGGCGGGCGCGCAGATGGTCAGTTCACGCAGCGCCGCCGAGTATGGTTTGACCGCCAACGGTGCTGGCGCCGGGGAGATGCCGAGTGCCTTGAACATGGCGGCCGGAACGTTGGCCGATGCAGACATTCTCAAACAATTGGGAACAGGGCTGTACATCAGCAACCTGTGGTACCTGAACTACTCCGATCAACCTGCCGCGCGCATGACCGGCATGACCCGCTTCGCAACCTTCTGGGTCGAGAACGGCGAGATTCAGGCACCGGTCAGCACCATGCGTTTTGATGACAGTGCGTTCAGTCTGCTGGGTACTCAGCTGGAGGCGTTGACCGAACAGCGCGAATTGTTGCTGTCGGCCAGCACCTACAGTCAGCGGGCGACGGCGTCGGCATTGTTGCCGGGCGCTTTGATCAGCAAGTTGACGCTGACGCTGTAGATACAGATCCCCTGCACACAGGGCTCCCTGTGGCGAGGGGATTGATCCCCGTTGGGCTGCGCAGCAGCCCCAATTGGCAAGCGGTTTGGCAGATAGACCGCATTAGCCGGATTGACGACTGCTTCGCAGCCCAACGGGGATAAATCCCCTCGCCACAATGGATCGCTGCCAAACCCCACTGAGGTCCCATGCCCAATCGCCTGCCTCTCGACCCCGTCACCGCGCGCTGGATTCCGTGGGTGGTCGCCATCGCGTTTTTCATGCAATCGCTGGACGGCACCATTCTCAACACGGCCCTGCCGGCCATGGCGCGCGACCTCGCCGAGGACCCGCTGCGCATGCAGGGCGTGATCATCGCCTACATGCTCACCGTCGCCTTGCTGATCCCCGCCTCAGGGTGGATCGCCGACCGCTTCGGGACCAAGAAAATCTTCTTCAGCGCCATCCTGTTGTTCAGCGTCGGTTCATTGCTGTGCGCGCTGTCGAGCAGCCTCGGCA
>JALYPE010000893.1 GCA_030856525.1 Pseudomonadota bacterium
CCTCAAAGAGCTGTTGTTAGATGTCTATTTAATCAAGTTTTACGACTACTATTTTGAACGCCTGAGTGCCATGGGCATTGGTTTTCCGGTGCTGCTTTACAGCGGTATGTTCGTGGTACTGACAGTGGCGCTGTTCATGACTGCGTACATTCGTCAGACGCTGATTCGATATCTGTTCGCCCTGACGATGTTTGTCTCAGCGGTGTTCTTCGACGTTTACACCCGCGTCACGGCCGATTACCTGACCTACAGCAGCTTCGTCTCGCTGGTCTATTCCGGCGGTTTTATCGAGGAAGCGGCGTACCATTACCGCGAGGCGATATTCAGTGGGCTGCTCAGTGGCTTGCTGCTGCTGTTTGGTATCGCATTGCAACCGCGCCGACGCATGCCTTTGCCTGGCAGCCTGCTGGTGGCGGCGCCGGTGCTCGGGGTGGTGCTGCTGAGCGCCGTGCTGTTCGTCCGCGCTGGCGAGGGTGCACGCGGCCTGCCGGTGATGTTCACGCCGCTGGCGTACCTGAATCTGTTTGCCTATGAATCGCTGCACAACACGGTGGGCCCGCGTGAGCCGGTGACCCTGGCCCGCGCCGATCGCCCGGTGGGGCACGACATCGTGCTGATCATCGATGAGAGCGTCTCCGGCAATTACCTGGACATCAACGCGCCGTTCGGCGTGCACAGCAACCTCAAGTCGCCCCCGCCGGGCGTGGAGATTGTCAATTACGGTTATGCGGCTTCGATTGCCAACTGCAGTGTCGACACCAATGTCACCCTGCGTTACGGCGGTACGCGCGCCGATTATGTGCGCATCAACAGCACGCTGCCGTCGATCTGGCAGTACGCCAAAAAAGCCGGCCTGAGCACGGTCTACATCGACGCGCAAACCACGGGCGGTCATCTGCAGAATCTGATGAAAGACAGCGAAAAAAATGACATTGACGAGTTTTTGCAGTTCGACCAAACCAGCGTGCTTGACCGCGATATGGCGGCTGCGGCGAAACTGATCGAATTAATCAACGACGACCGCTCGCAATTGGTGGTGATCAACAAGGTGGGCGCGCATTTTCCGGTGCATGACAAGTTTCCGGATGCGTTCATGGCGTACCGGCCGACGCTGCCTCGCGGGCAGTTTGTGGAAGTGGCGGAAACCGGCAAACGCGATGGTTTTGATGGCAAGCCGGATGACTGGTTGCTGTATCGCAACGCCTACAAGAACACACTGTTGTGGAATGTTGGCGAGTTCTTTTCGCGGCTATTGGCCCAAGGGCAGTTGAACAATGCCGTGGTGATTTACACCTCGGACCATGGCCAGGATTTGCATGAGCGCGGCAATCCCGGCCTGAACACTCACTGTGGCGGTAACCCGGTGGAGGAGGAGGGGCTGGTGCCGCTGGTGGTGATTCAGGGCAGCGGTTTGAAAACCCTCGACTGGCAGGCCCAGTTGCCCGGCAACAAGGACCGCTCAAGCCACTACAATATTTTCCCGACGCTGTTGCAGCTGATGGGCTATGACCTTGGCGGGATCGAATCGGTGTACGGCAAACCGCTGACGGTGCCGACCGAGGACGAGTTCACCTTCAACTATCGCTTCAATGCGAGGCTGGGGGCGAAACCGGAGTGGAAGCACATCGACTTGAACAGAATTGTCACTCCGAGCGAGGCGCCTGCGGATGTGGTTTTGGGGGAGTGAATTTTGCATAGACTGATCGGGCCCCTTCGCGGGCAAGCCCGGCTCCCACATTGGATGGGGTCGTCTGTGGGAGCGTGCGATGCGGCGGTCCGACTTGCCCGCGAAGAACGATGACGCGGTCCACTTGCCATCCGCTATCCTAGGCTCACTGCATCCAGCGAGCCTCTCCCCATGCTTCAGGTCCAAGGCGTCTTCAAAAGCTACGCCACTCCCCAAGGCCCGTTGCCGGTCTTGCAAGGCATCGACCTCACCCTGAAACCCGGCAGCAGCCTCGCGCTGATGGGCGAGTCCGGCAGCGGCAAAAGCACCTTGCTGCACCTCATCGCTGGTCTCGACAAGGTCGATCGCGGCAGCATCCGCAGCGGCGACCACCACCTTGAGCACATGAACGAAGCCCAACTGGCCCACTGGCGCCGCACCGAGATCGGCCTGGTGTTCCAGCAATTCAACCTCATCGGCAGTCTGCGCGTCGCCGACAATCTGGCATTCCAGGCGCGCCTGGCCGGCCGCCATGATCCGCAGTGGCAGGCACACCTGGTGCAACGCTTGGGCCTGGGCGATTTACTCGAGCGCTACCCCGAGCAACTCTCCGGCGGCCAGCAACAGCGCGTCGCACTGGGCCGCGCATTGGCCTCAAAACCCAAACTATTATTGGCCGATGAACCCACCGGCAGCCTGGATGAAAGCACCAGCGATGAAGTATTGAAGCTGCTTCTGGAGCTGCTCGACGACAGCCCGACAACCCTGTTAATGGTCACCCACAGCCACAGGGTCGCCGCGCGACTGGCGGAAAAAGTGGTGCTGCACCGTGGCCGTCTGGCCAGCGCAGACGAGCGCTGACATGCAGGTTTTTCGCGAGACCTTGCGCGCGCTGCTCAGCCACTGGCGCCAGCATCCGGTGCAATTTTTCAGCGTGCTGACCGGGCTGTGGCTCGCCACCAGCCTGCTGACCGGTGTGCAAGCGCTAAACAGCCAGGCGCGGGAAAGTTACGCCCGGGCGGGTCAGCTGATTGGCGGCGAACCCCAGGCCAGCCTCGCCACGCCAAGCGGCGCAACGTTTCCTCAGCAACTGTTTGTCGATCTGCGCCGCGCCGGTTGGCCGGTGTCGCCGGTGCTGCAAGGCCGGGTGACGCTGCAGGGCCATGAGGCGCAACGCTTGCAGTTGATGGGTATCGAACCGGTGTCGTTGCCGGCCGGCTCCGCAGTGGCCGGCCAGACTCTGCCGATCGAGCAGATTGTCGAGTTCTTCACACCGCCCGGCAGCACTTGGATATCACCGCAGACGTTGCAATCCCTGGACCTGAGTGAAGGCGACACACCACTAGCTGCCAACGGTGTGCAGCTGCCGCCGCTGCGCAGTCAGCGCGACATGGCGCCGGGCATGTTGCTGGTGGACATCGGCTACGCCCAACAGATACTCGACCTGCCGGATCAACTCTCGCGCCTGCTGTTGCCGAAAGATTTCAGCGCGACCTTGCCTGATCGTTTCAAAGGCGTGCTGCAACTCAACACCAGCGACGAGGAAAACAACCTTTCCCGCCTCACCGAAAGCTTTCACCTGAACCTCGACGCTTTGGGTTTCCTCTCGTTCGTGGTCGGCTTGTTCATCGTCCACGCCGCGATCGGTCTGGCGCTGGAGCAGCGTCGCGGTCTGCTGCGAACCCTGCGTGCCTGCGGCGTCAGCGCGCGGATGCTGATCACTTGTCTGATCGTTGAACTGGGCGCATTGGCACTGATCGGCGGCCTGTTCGGCGTCGTCAGCGGTTACCTGCTCGCGGGCGTGCTGTTGCCGGATATCGCCGCCAGCCTGCGGGGTTTGTACGGCGCCGAAGTGGCCGGGCAGTTGCACCTCAGCGTCGGGTGGTGGTTGAGCGGGATTGGCCTGAGTCTGCTCGGCGCCTTGCTGGCCGGCGCCAACAGCTTGCTACGCGCGGCGCGCTTGCCGTTGCTCGCACTGGCCGATCCACAAGCCTGGCATCAGGCCCACGCCCGCTGGTTACGTCGGCAAGGGTGGGTCGCTGCGACGGCGGGCGCGATCGCACTGCTGGCATGGATGTTCGGCGACAGCCTGGCTGCCGGTTTCGTGCTGATGGCGGCGCTGTTGATCGGCGCCGCGCTGGCCTTGCCGGTGCTGCTCAGTGGCGTGCTACGCCTGATTCTGCGGCGCAGTCGCTCAGTGCTCGGCCAATGGTTTCTCGCCGATTGCCGACAGCAATTGCCTGCTCTGAGTCTGGCCTTGATGGCGCTGTTGCTGGCAATGGCCGCCAACATCGGCGCCGGCAGCATGACTGCCGGTTTTCGCGAAACCTTCAACGACTGGCTGGAGCAACGGCTGACCGCCGAGCTCTACCTCAACCCGCAGAACCCGACCCAGGCCAGCGAAATGCAAGGCTGGCTCAAGCAGCAACCGCAGGTCACCGCCGTGCTGCCCAACTGGCAAGTTTCCGTTCAGTTGCAGGGTTGGCCGGCGGACGTCTTCGGTGTGATCGATCACCCGACCTATCGCCAGCATTGGCCGCTGCTTGAAGCCCTTGGCGATGACCCCTGGAACCGCTTGGCGAAAGACGACACGCTGATGCTCAGCGAACAGCTGGCGCGGCGCCTCAAGGTCAGGCTCGGCGATCACCTGGCCATTCCAACCCCTGGCGGCACGTGGGCGCCGCAGATCATCGGGATCTACGCCGACTACGGTAATCCCAAAGGTCATGTGCTGGTCAATGTCGAGCACCTGCTGCGCGGCTGGCCGCAGCTGACGCCCGACCGGTTCAACCTGCGCATCGAGCCGACGTTGATACCGGATTTTTTGAAGGCGCTGGAGGCACGCTTCGCGCTCGATGACAGTCGTATTGTCGATCAGGCGCGGCTCAAAGGCTGGTCCACGCAAGTGTTCGAACGCACCTTCGCCGCCACCGCTGCACTCAACAGCCTGACGCTGGCCGTCGCGGGCGTGGCCTTGTTCATCAGCCTGCTGACCCAAAGCCAAAGTCGTCTCGGGCAACTCGCCCCGCTGTGGGCGCTGGGCGTGACACGTCGGCAATTGATGTTGCTCAACCTGGGGCAGACGTGGCTGCTGGCAGTGCTGACCCTGGTGCTGGCGTTGCCCTTGGGTATCGCGTTGGCGTGGTGCCTGGACACCGTGATCAACGTTCAGGCCTTCGGTTGGCGCCTGCCATTGCGCGTGTTTCCGCTGCAGCTGCTGCAACTGATGGGGCTCGCGTTGTTGGCGACCCTGCTGGCGTCTGCGTGGCCGTTGTACTCGTTGTATCGCACGCAACCGGCGGATCTGCTCAGGACGTTTGCCCATGAGGAATAGAGTTTTAGTGTTGCTGCTCGCGCTACTGTTGAGCGCCTGCGATGACTCGGCACCGGTCGAAAAAGGCTTTGCAGGGTTGGGCGGCGAAGCGGCTGCGTTCACGCCGGTGGTGCCTGGACGGGTCTTCAGTTTTCCGGCAGATCACGGCCCGCACGATGGTTTTCGCATTGAATGGTGGTATGTCACCGCCAACCTCAAGGACGCTCAGGGCCGCGAGTTCGGTGTGCAATGGACGCTGTTTCGCAGTGCCCTGAAAGCGACGCCCGAAGTGCCGGGCTGGGGCAATCAGATCGTCTGGCTGGGGCACGCGGCCGTAACGTCGGCCACGGACCACCGTGCCGCTGAACGCTACGCCCGTGGCGGCGTCGGGCAGGCGGGTGTGAGCCTGGGGCCGTTCAATGCGTGGATCGATGACTGGCAGTTCAGCAGCCAGGATTCAGACACCCTGACCGACCTGCAACTCAGCGCCCGGGACAAGGATTTCAGCTACCGATTGCACCTGACGTCCACGCGCCCATTGGTGCTGCAAGGCGATAACGGCTTCAGCCAGAAATCCGAGCAAGGCCAGGCATCGTATTACTACAGCCAGCCGTTTTTTCAAGCGACCGGCACCGTGGAAATCGACGGCACCGCTTACCAGGTCAGCGGCCCGGCCTGGCTCGACCGCGAATGGAGCAGCCAGCCGCTCACCGAGAATCAGACCGGTTGGGACTGGTTCTCGCTGCATCTGGCGGGCGGTGAGGAAGTCATGCTCTATCGCATGCGCCACAAAAACGGTGAGCCCTATGTGACGGGCACCTGGATCGATGCAAAAGGGCAGACCCAGACATTGCACGCATCCGACATCAGCCTTGTCCCGCAGGACACTGCCGAAGTAGCAGGGCACTCGATGCCCGTTCGTTGGTCAGTGAAAATTCCCGGCAAACAGCTCGACATCAGCGTTGACGCGCTCAATCCCAATGCATGGATGAACTTGCGCATTCCGTACTGGGAAGGCCCGGTGCGCCTAAGTGGCAGCCATGCAGGGCAGGGCTATCTGGAAATGACTGGCTATTGATCGGAACTCTGGGCTGTCCGGCGTCCTCCTAAGTGAAGAAGCCCGATTTCAGGAGTTCGCCATGAGCGATGACCTCAAACTGCCCGACCGCGCCACTTGGCAACGCCTGTTCGACGACGAGGCCTACCGGCAGCAATCGCCCGACGCGCACTACGCCGAGTTGTTGCGCGTGGCAGATGACTTGCTGGGGCAGGGCGCCATCGATCTTGAGCAATGGCAGACGCTGAAAACCAAGGCCGAGCAATCCCACAAAAACTCACCCGCCGAGAACGTCGCCCGCGAAGTCGACGATCCAGAAGCCTGAGGATAACCACCATGAGTCGTGAACCGAAAGACACAGCGCAAAATCCTGAAGAACCGTATCCACCGGGAGAGGTGGAGCGGGATAACGATGCGCTGAGACCGACTGATCCGAAGCGGCGCGAGGAAAGCGGGAAGGGGACTGAGAGTGGGGAATCTACGGCGCAGGAGACTGCGGATAGGTCGTGAGTGGCATCGCGGCTACTCATTATCATTGATATTGTGATTTTTTAACATTTGCTCCGAACCATCCCAATCGGGCGGTGTTTTCCAGCCTGGGTGTTTTTTCCTGCCAATGATAAACCCGACAAAATTGTTGTCTTCGTCGTAGTAAACTCGACCATCCCACAAGGCATTGTTGATGAATCGCATGTTAATTGTAGTTCTAGGCATTAAGCGCGAAAGTTCATCGATCAATTCCATCGATCCGGGCGATGACAATCCAGCAGATTGAGCAATTTCTGCTTGGGTGATAATTTCATTTTTTAAATCATCGCTAGTTTTTTTAATAATGTAATTATTTCGGAAATAGAAGTCTCCACTAACGACCTCACTTACCGGTTTCGCCATTTTTTTTGCGCTCTGGGAAAGCTTAAAGTGCTCGTTTAAAAAACCTAAAATGTTCATGGTTGAAAATCTCAATGTCTGCGTCGCGCGGGCTTTTTAGCAGGACCTCCTGCTCCCTCTGCGTTGGTGAAGAAATTTCGTGGCTTCCACATCATTTGTCGGTGATGCCGCTGCAATGCTTATTTTGGTCATGGTTTAAAAGTCGCAGAGATCAGAGGGTTGAGTGGTTTGCCCATGGTTTCTTTCTGGTAGGTACCATCGTGCCACCTGTAGAGGTGTTCATCGGCGACGTCGCGCACGCGGACCGTGGTTAGCCCTGTCCTATTTTATTTGTTTTTATTTATTAATATCTTCAAAGGGATTCGAGCTCGGTAGTGCAACCAAGTTTTTTAAGTCTTTGGGTTTCTTGTTCGAATGTGTAGTTTGGCAGGTCTTTATTTTGTTTGTCGTACTCGCTCCTTAGAAGTCTAAATAGCTTGCCTGTTTTTTCTTTTGTTTTGCTGTCGAGACTGTTAATAAGGTCATAGTTGTCGGCAGATAAAAACTCAAACTTGTGCTTTATTACGTAATAGGCTGTGATGTTCGAAAGCAATCCTGCCGCGTCTTCGTAATTTTCGCCGAGGTACTTTGCGTACTCTTCAAATATATTTGTCAGTAAGCTTTGTGCTGCGCTTTGCGTTTTAAGTACGCCGCACATTTCCTGCCAGTTGCTGACATAAAGATGATCGCCCCAATCAGATCCCCTCGCGAAGTAAATGCCGTTTCCCTTGAAAAAATCGGTGATTTCGTGCTGATCTAGAGCCGTTTCGAAAGTGGTTTTCATTGAAGCTTTTCCCAGTCATCAAAATTTTTCAACAGCGTTCCCACGTCACTATTATGGGAAACGCTCTCTGATCCGATCAGAGCAGCTTCCTTTGTCCCACTTTTGGTTGCCCCGCCAGGAACCCATTCGTTCGGGTACGCACCATTTTCTTTTCCATTAGGCATTTCATAGCGGAATCTTGGGTCGTCAGGCTTGATTTTAACGATATATATGCCCTCGCCCTCTAGAGTTTTTGCGCCAAGGTTTAGCTCGCTATTTAGCACCCGCCAATCGTTGCCGGCAGCTCGGTATTTCGCGATGACATTATCCATCTCAGAGGACAGCCCTACAAATTTTCGTTGTGGGAAACCCGGGAATTTTGAGCCTGTGATCCAGCTTTCGATTACCACGAAGGATCCTCCCTCTTTCGCGAAAAGCTCTCGGTGAGCGCTTATATAATCGTCAGGAAGGTAGTCCCCTGGATTTGGCGGCCGATCCGTCTTATTCATGTCGATGATTTCGTCGAATTTTTCCTGACTCATTGGCAAATGGTCAGGCTTCTTCGCGTTCGCAGAATTAGTAGGTAGCTTGCAGTCGGGCTTTGGGCAGGTATCACTCAAGCCTAACGGATCCACCCACCCGGTAGGGTTAGGCACGTACCGATAGTTGTTCAACCCGCCCGCAAGCTTGATCGGGTCGGGTGTCAAATACCGCCCAGTGCCCGGATTGTAGTAGCGATGCCGGTTGTAATGTAAGCCCGTCTCTGCATCGAAGTACTGACCCTGAAAGCGCAGCGGGTTGTCGATTTCGGCTACGTCGAGGGTGGCGAGGTTGCCATACGCGCGGTATTTCGCCGACCACATGATCTCGCCGCTGTAGTCGGTGAGTTCCTGCGGCGTGCCGAGGTGGTCGAGTTGGTAGTAAAACGGAGTGGCCTTAAGCGGCCCTTCGCCGTCGAGCATCGCCAGCGGGCGGAAGGTGCCCGGTTCGTAGATGTAACTGCGGTAGCGGTTTTCAGCGCTTTCGGCGATGAGCCGTTCGCCTTGCCACAGGAGTTCCGTTGTATGGCCATCGACGGTTTTGGCGATACGGCGGCCAAAGGCGTCGTACTTGTAGCTCGCCACGCTGCCGCCGGGGAGGCTGACGCCGATGAGGCGGTGTTGGCAGTCGTAGCGGTATTCGGTGACGAGCTTTTGCCCGGTGCCGCGGCGCTCACGGCTCAAATTGCCATAGGCGTCGTAGTCGTAATGTCGATCACCCTGCATCAGCAGGCGGTTACCTTTGACGTTGGCCAGGCTCGCAGCCTGCTGATCACCTTGGCCGAGCAGGTTGCCTGCAGGGTCATGGGCGAAACTTTCCGGCGTGGTGCCACGAACGTTGATCAGCCGGTCGAGGGGGTCGTAGTGGTAGCTGCGGTTGCCTTTGCGACTGTCGTCGATACCTGCAAGGTTGCCGTTGGCATCGTAAGCGTAGCGACGCTGGAAAAGGTTGCGTTCTTGCTGGCTGACGCTGTGAGCTTGCAGTCGGCCTTGTTCGTCGTACTGGTATTGGCTGAGCAACAGACCTTGCTGGCGCTGCTGTTCGCGGCCGGCGCTGAACTGGTGAGTGGTCAGGCGTGAACCGTTGAGGTCGATGCTGCTCAGGCGACCCCCGGCCTGGTGGCGGTAGTCGAGTTTGCTGCCGTCGGGTAAGCGACAGTGGCTCAGTTGACCTAGCCCGTCGTACTCATACCGCAAACTGCCCCAGCCCTGGTGTTCGGTAATGAGGCGATTTTGCAGGTCGTATTCGTAGGCGAGGGGCCAATGGCCGTCGTCGACGTTTACAAGGCGACCCAGGGCGTCGTAGCTGTAGTGAATTGCTTCACCATCCGCCAGGGTTTTCACCAGCAGGCGGCCTGCGGCGTCGCGCTGGTACTTGGTGACCAGCTCACTGCCGTCGTCGCCGAATTCGGTTTTTTTCAGTAGTTGGCCGTTGAGGTCGTACTCGTAGGCCGTACGGCGACCGTCGAAACCGGTTTCCTGCTGGATCAGGCCGTTAGGGTAGTAATCAAGGTGGTAGTGTTCGCCACGCTCGTTTTCGATTTCGCTGAGCAGCAGCCGCGCGTTGTCGTAGCGATAGCGCAACTGGCTGCCATCCGGATTGATGCGACGGCTGACCAGGTGCAGATTATCGGCATATTCGTAGCGGGTAACCCGCCCCAGTTCATCTCGCTCGGCGGTGACTTTGCCGTAGGCGTTGTAGGTGAATGCGCGCGTTGCTCCGCCGGGCAGGGTGATGCGCGCGAGCCGGTTAGCCGCATCCCATTGGTATTGGGTGATTGCACCACTTTCGTCTTGACGGGTGATCTGCCGACCCAGCGCGTCGTAGCGATATTTGCGCTTGCCGCCGTCCGGTAACTGTTCTTCCAGCA
>JALYPE010000914.1 GCA_030856525.1 Pseudomonadota bacterium
GCGGGTCCACGGAGCAGGACCGGAGCGAAGGCATGGCGAGCCTAGGCGAGGCACCGGACGTCAGGGGCAAGAGCGTTTGGTTACTTGGGGCCGGGCCGCGCAGGCTCTTCCAAGTGACCCGCTGTAAAAGCGGAACCAATTTCAGTCGCTACCGCAGCAATGGATATGCACACCCGCAAAACCTGATCCCCCAAGACATCGCTATCGCTGGCAGGCCAGCACCTACAGGAACCGGGTCCAGTTCAAGGACTGATCCGGATACAGACCCGCTCAAAGGCACAGGTTTCAAAGGTCAACCTTATGTTTCGCCGCATACAAACACAGCATCTCCATCGCCAACGTCGCCGCTGCCAGTGAGGTGATCTCCGCGTTGTCATAAGCCGGAGCCACCTCAACCACGTCCATGCCCACCAGATTGATCCCACGCAGACCACCGAGAATCTCCAGCGCCTGCACCGTACTCAGGCCGCCGCACACCGGGGTGCCAGTGCCAGGCGCGAAGGCCGGGTCCAGGCAGTCGATATCGAACGTCAGGTAAACCGGATGATCCCCGACCCGTGCCCGAATCGCTTCGACGATCGCTTCAACGCCGCGCCGATGCACCTGCCGCGCATCCAGCACCTCGAAACCCTGATGATCGTCATTGGTGGTGCGCAAGCCGATCTGCACCGAGCGCGACGGATCGACCAGACCTTCCCTGGCCGCATGCCAGAACATCGTGCCGTGATCGACGCGCTTGCCCTCCTCGTCCGGCCAGGTGTCACTGTGGGCATCGAAATGAATCAAGGACAACGCGCCATGTTTGCGCGCGTGCGCCTTGAGCAACGGATACGTGATGAAATGATCACCGCCGAACGTCAGCATCGCCGCGCCGCTGCCGAGAATGTGCTCGGCATGGGCCTCAATACTTTCCGGGATCGAGTGAGGCGTGCCGTAATCGAACTGGCAATCACCGAAATCGACCACGGCCAGATGATCGAATGGATCGAAGGTCCACGGCCAATGCCGCTCCCAGGCAATTCCGGCAGAGGCGGCCCGCACGCCGCGCGGCCCGAAGCGCGCGCCTGGGCGGTTGCTGGTGGCGGTGTCGAACGGTACACCGCTGACCGCAAGATCCACGCCGCGCAAATCGCGACTGTAGCGACGACGCATGAAACTGGTGATGCCGGCATAGGTACTTTCGGCGGCAGTGCCATACAGACTGTCGCGGGTCATGGCCTGATCGTTTTGCATCGGGACGTCCATCAGGTGCTCCTTCTTATGGGTTTATTGGCGACTACGGAAAGTGGTCCAGAGCCGGGTACGCTGGCGCAGGTCCTTGAGGCTCATGCTGCGGTCGGCATACAGGCGCTGGCGCAGGTCGGCTGGCGGAAAAATGTCCGGGTCATTGCGCACCGCTGCATCCACCAGCGGCGTGGCGGCCTGGTTGGCCGTGGCAAAAAACAGCGTGTTGGTCAGTGCGGCGACGGACTCCGGGCGCAACATGAACTCGATAACCGCCCGGGCGGCCTCGGGATGTGGAGCGTCCTTGGGAATCGCCAGGTTGTCCTGCCACACCAGCGTGCCTTCTCGCGGAATTCGATAGGCAATCTCGAACGGCTTGCCGGCCTTGCGCGCCTGATCGGCGGCCATACTGGCGTCGCCGTTGTAGGTCAACGCCAGGCACACGCTGCCATTGGCCAGATCGCTGATCTGTCGACCGGTCGCGACGTACAGCACTGAAGGCTGCAACTGCAGGAGCAACGCCTGCGCGGCTGACAGATCTTGCTTGTCGGTGCTGTAGGGATCTTTCCCCAGGTAATGCAACGCCAGGCCGATTACCTCTTGCGGGGAGTCGAGAATGGCAATGCCGCAGTCCTTCAAACGGCTGGCATATTCGGGTTTGAACAACAGGTCGAGGCTGTTGAGCGGTACGTCCGGCAAGCGTTGCTCCAGCGCCTCGACATTCATGCCCAGGCCCAGCGTGCCCCAGGTGTACGGGACGCCATATCGGTTACCGGGATCGACCGCCGCAAGTTTCTTGAGCAAATCCGCATCGAGATTGGCGTACCCCTTCAGCCCTTCATGGGGAATGGCCTTCAACGCACCGGCTGCCAGCCCGCGCGCCAACACGCTGGATGAAGGCACGACGACGTCATAACCGCTGCCGCCCGTGAGCAGTTTGGTTTCGAGGACTTCGGTCGAATCGAACGTGTCGTAGCGCACCCGGATGCCGGTTTCCTGCTCAAACCGCTGCAAAGTCTGCGGCGCGACGTAATCGGACCAGCTGTACAGGTTGAGGACTTTTTCCTCGGCCATCGCCGACACGGACGCGGTCAGCAGCATCGCGGGTAAACAAAACTTGAGCACAGAAAACATGACGAGTACCTGACCAAGGGAAGTGGTGGCAGGATGCACCGTCAGATACATTGGAAAAATTGCGGTTTTATCATCCTGACTTTATCGGGGAGTAATGTGTGATGCTGGGTCAAGTGCACGATCTGGATCTGCAATTGCTGCGTCTGTTCGTTTGCGTGGTGGAGTGCGGCGGCTTCAGTGCAGCTCAGGGTGAACTGGGCCTGAGCCAGTCGAGCATCAGCCAGCAGATGGCCAAGCTGGAAAGCCGCCTCGGCTACCGGCTGTGCAGTCGCGGCAAAAGCGGGTTCAGCGTCACGCCCAAGGGCGAGCAGCTACTCAGCGCCATCCGCGAATTGTTTCAATCAATAGAAGCGTTTCGGCATCAATCCAACGGCGTCGCCGGTCGCCTGATCGGCGAAGTGCGCCTGGGCTTTTCGGAAGCGCTGGACCCCTCGGTGTTGCAGAAAGTGGCGGCCGCGATCAGGCGGTTTCGGCAACGTGACGAGTCGGTGCGGATCGAGCTGATCAGCGCCATGCCGGGGGAGATGGAGCGTCTGCTGTTGCAACAGCGGCTGGACCTGGCGATCGGCTATTTCTCACAGGTGCAGAGTGCGTTTGACTACCGGGAGCTGTTCAGCGAAACCCAACATTTGTATTGTGCGCTCGGGCACCCACTATTCGACAATGAGGCGCCGGACGATCTAGCGCTGCAGGCATGCGACCGGGTGGATCATCCTTATCGTTTCCTGCGCAGCGATGAGCCGTTTCAGGGTCAGCGCTGCTCGGCGCGGTCGGAGCAGGTCGAAGGCACCCTGGCCTTCATTCTTTCCGGCAAGCACGTTGGCTATTTGCCCGCCCATTTTGCCCGCAGCTGGGAAGACCAGGGTTTGCTGAAGGCGGTGCGGCGCAACGACATGAGTTTCGAGGTGGCGTTTCATCTGGCGCGCCATCGTGCGCAGATACCCGGCGACGCGCAGAAAGCGTTGGAGCAAGATCTGCTGACGGCGTTTGCCTGAGGTCAGCGAAACAACGGATGAACAACAAGAGGACAGAGCGATGGAGCACGTAAACCACATCCTGATCGTGGATGACGATCGCGAGATTCGCGAGCTGGTCGGCAACTACCTGAAGAAAAACGGTCTGCGCACCACCGTGGTTGCCGATGGCCGGCACATGCGCAGCTTTCTGGAAGCCAATACCGTCGACCTGATCGTCCTCGACCTGATGATGCCTGGCGATGATGGCCTGGTCTTGTGCCGCGAATTGCGCGCAGGCAAGCACAAAGCCACGCCGATCCTGATGCTCACTGCCCGCAACGACGAAACCGACCGCATCCTGGGTCTGGAAATGGGCGCCGACGACTACCTGACCAAACCCTTCGCCGCCCGCGAATTGCTGGCGCGCATCAACGCCGTACTGCGCCGCACCCGGATGCTGCCGCCGAACCTGTTGATCACGGAAAGCGGGCGCTTGCTCGGTTTCGGTCGCTGGCGCTTGGACACCACCGCCCGGCATTTGCTCGACGAGGACGACACGATGGTCGCCCTCAGCGGCGCCGAATACCGCCTGCTACGCGTGTTCCTCGATCACCCGCAACGGGTGCTCAGCCGCGACCAATTGCTCAACCTCACCCAGGGCCGCGACGCCGACCTCTTCGACCGGTCCATCGATTTGCTGGTGAGTCGTCTGCGCCAACGGCTGATGGACGACTCCCGGGAGTCGACCTACATCAAGACCGTGCGCAGCGAAGGGTATGTATTTTCCTATCCGGTCGAGATGCTCGGGGCGCAGTCGTAAACGAACCTGCTACAAAGAGCTCTGCAAATTGACCAGTCGGATGGCGAGGGCTTTGGCCTGGCTGGCGACGTCGGTGACAGCTGTGCTTTCCCACCACATCCCGCGCAAGGGCGGGCCCATGGCGAACAGGCGAGTGGCGACCTTGCCGTCAGCGTTCAACACCGCGCCGTCGACTGCCGCTGCGATCCCCAACGCCAACGGCCCCGGCTGAACCAGTCCTCGTGCCAGTAACTGCTGCGGTAATGGCCGCGCAACTCGCCGCCAGTCGTACTCGATGCCACTGGAATTGATCAAGGCCGCACTACTGACCACAACCGTGTCCGCCTCGCCACGACGACGAATGCGGATGCTCACCCTGTCATCTGAAGACGACTCCAGCCCTTTGAACGACGCGGCCCGAATTCGCAGCCGCCCTTCCCCGTGCAGCCGCTCCACCAGCTGCGCACTCAACGGCGGCGAGCGGTGATGATGACTTTCCCACCACGGCCGCACATGCCGCACGAATTGCCGCCGCTGCACGTCCGTTGCCTGGCTCCACAAGCGGCCGATGTGCGCACGCACGGTGTCGAGCGGTGCCTGCCAGTCGATGCCCTGCGCAATGGCATCACGGCAATGCCGTCGCAACTCGCGCACCAACTGGCGCGGCGTACAGATGCTCGGGTCGGCAGCGAGAAAATCCACCCAGGCCGGAGGCTGGCGACGCACGTGCGGCAGCAAACCATGTCGGGAAAACACCTCGATCGGTCCACGATGCCCGGCCTGTTCGAGCGATACCACGGCATCCACCATGGTCAGGCCGGAACCGATGATCAGCACGGTCGACAGCGGATCGAGCTGACGCATGGCGGCAACGTCCCACGGATCGAGCGCGGCGGCGTTGACCCCGCTGGATTCCTTCTGCGGCGTGCGCGCAGCGGCAAACATCCCCGTCGCCAGCACCGCGCAAGCGCTCTGCAATTGTTGGCCATTACTGAGCGTCAGCAAAACGCGATGATCATCGGTTTGCAGATCAACCGCCTCTGCCTGCACATGCTCAATCGTCGAACCCTCGACAACGCCCAGCGCCCGCGCTTCAGCCAGACGCTGCTGCACGTACAAACCAAAAATCCCCCGTGGCGGAAACAGTTCACTGACCGGCACAGGCTGCTCAGCGGATTCCGGCCAGCCGCCGGCCGCAATGTAGGCAGTGAGCCATTGCGTCAGATCATCGGGGTTGTCTGGGTCGACGCTCATCCGCGCCGCGTTGCCATTAAGCGTATGGCCGAGCTCGACCGCGCTGTACGCTTCGCCCCGACCGAGTTCGGCGCGGGGTTCGATCACCAGCACCGAGCGCTTGCCCGGCAGGCGCAACAGCTGAGCCGCGAGCATGGCGCCGCTGAGGCCGCCGCCGATAATCAGGACGTCTGCGTGGCGAATGGCGGCTGGCACCGATGCGCTGTTGGTTTTGCTCATGCCGCTCTCACTGGTCAGGGTTAGCCCAAAGAAGTTCTGCAGACCACCAGAACGCTAAATCACCACATTGCGCACAAACCGCACGGCCACCGGCCCATCATTGCGATAAGCGTGCGGCTGGTTGCTGGCAAACATATAGAACTCGCCGGCAGCAATCTCGTATGGAGTGTCCCGTAACATCAGCGTCAGGCACCCTGCAAAGACGTAGATCTGTTCACTCCAGCCTTCGGCATCGGGCTGCGACGGATAGACTTCGCCCGGTTGCAGGCACCATTCCCACTGCTCGACTTCGCGGGTTGCGGTGGCTTTGGAAAGCAGCACGGCTTTGCTGCCGGAAATCTTCCCGGCCCAGGCGACCTCATTGATGCGACTCGGATCGCGGGCGTCGGGCGCCTGGATCAAATCGCTGAATGCCACGTCCAGCGCTTCAGCGACACGGTCGAGGGTGGTCAGGCTGACGTTCTTCTCGCCGGCTTCAATTGCCACCAGCATGCGGCGGCTGACCCCGGACTTTTCTGCCAGCGCGCTCTGACTCATGTCGGCCGCATGGCGCAGACGTCGAACGTTGAGGCTGACGTGCTGCAGGACCGAGGCTCTTTGGCTGGAATCTTTGTGCACTATATTGCTCACTCGGTGGGTTTGGGCAGTATACTGCGCACCATTCGACGCATTGTGCGTCGCCCTCAGGTAGCGCGCAAGGTCATGACGTCGTTGAACTCCTCCCCGGCTTCTTCCCGATTCTCACGGTTCAGCAAAGCCGAGTGCGTGCTGGTGGTCATCACGATGGTCTGGGGCGGCACGTTCCTGCTGGTGCAACACGCGATGACGGTCAGCGGGCCGATGTTTTTTGTCGGCCTGCGATTTGCGGCGGCGGCGTTGATCGTTGCGCTGTTCTCCTGGCGTCAGCTGCGCGACCTGACGCTATTCGAGCTGAGGGCGGGAGCGTTTATCGGCGTCGCGATCATGCTGGGTTATGGCCTGCAGACGGTCGGATTGCAGAGCATTCCCAGCAGCCAGTCGGCATTCATTACCGCGCTGTACGTGCCGTTCGTGCCGCTGCTGCAATGGCTGGTGCTGGGCCGGCGCCCGGGGCTGATGCCAAGCATCGGCATCATGCTGGCGTTCACCGGCCTGATGCTGGTGTCCGGGCCGGCGGGCGCGTCGTTCAATTTCAGCCCGGGTGAAATCGTCACGCTGATCAGCGCGGTGGCGATCGCGGCAGAGATCATTTTGATCAGCGCTTACGCCGGCCAAGTCGATGTGCGTCGGGTGACGGTGGTGCAATTGGCAACCACGTCGGTGCTGGCGTTCCTGATGGTGGTGCCGACCCAGGAAGTGCTCCCCGGGTTTTCGTGGTTCCTGTTGGCCAGCGCGCTCGGCCTCGGCGCCGCCAGCGCGGCGATTCAGGTCGCGATGAACTGGGCGCAGAAAAGCGTTTCGCCGACCCGGGCAACATTGATCTACGCCGGCGAACCGGTGTGGGCCGGGATCGTCGGGCGGATCGCCGGTGAGCGTTTGCCAGCGATCGCGTTGCTGGGCGCGGGTCTTATTGTGGCGGCGGTGATCGTCAGTGAGTTGAAGACCAAGGGTAAGAAGGTTGTGGTCAATGAAACGTTAGAGCAGGAAACCCAAGGTTGACCCTGAAGACAGGCAGCATCTGAGAGGTCTCTCTTGAAGCTGCATACAGACCTTTGAAACAATGAAATACAAGAATTTTCATACTACCTTGTAGGATTCTGCGACAGCTTGACGTTTGGTGATCCGGGGACTGGCACGTATGATGCTTCACAAACTTCCGCAGATTAGAAGCCTATGTCCCTGATAGTTCTACTGCTTCTGCCCTTCGTCGGCAGCTGTTTGGCAGCCCTGCTGCCGCACAACGCGCGTAACACCGAATCCCTGCTGGCTGGCCTGGTGGCCTTGATAGGCACCATCCAGGTGGCTTTGCTGTACCCGCAGATCGCCGACGGCGGGGTCATTCGTGAAGAATTTTTCTGGTTGCCCAGCCTCGGCTTGAACTTTGTCCTGCGCATGGACGGATTTGCCTGGCTGTTCTCCATGCTGGTGCTTGGCATCGGCACGCTGGTGTCGCTGTACGCCCGTTACTACATGTCGCCGGACGATCCGGTACCGCGATTCTTCGCTTTTTTCCTGGCGTTCATGGGCGCGATGCTCGGCCTGGTCATTTCCGGCAACCTGATTCAGATCGTGTTTTTCTGGGAGCTGACCAGCCTCTTCTCATTTTTGTTGATCGGTTATTGGCATCACCGCGCCGATGCGCGACGCGGCGCCTACATGGCTTTGATGGTCACGGGCGCGGGCGGGTTGTGCCTGCTGGCAGGGGTCATGCTGCTCGGCCATGTCGTCGGCAGCTATGACC
>JALYPE010000040.1 GCA_030856525.1 Pseudomonadota bacterium
CCACCGAGCAGCCGTTGGACATGGCCATCGACGGTCGCGGTTTCTTCCAGATTCTGCAGCCGGACGGCACCACGTCCTACACCCGTGACGGTACCTTCCACCTCGACTCGAACGGTCAGATCGTCAACTCCAGCGGTTTCGCTCTGGAACCGGCGATTGTCATTCCGAACGACGCGCAGACTTTCACCGTCGGTAAGGACGGCACCGTGTCGGTTACCGTCGCCGGCAACCCGGCTGCCCAGGTGATCGGCAACCTGCAAACCGCCGACTTCATCAACCCGGCCGGTCTGCAAGCCGTGGGTAACAACCTGTTCCTGGAAACTGCCGCCAGTGGCGCGCCGCAAGTCGGCACGCCGGGCCTCGCCGGTTTCGGTACCACGCTGCAGAACACCCTCGAAACGTCCAACGTCAGCACCGTTGAAGAGATGGTCAACATGATCACCACTCAGCGCGCCTACGAGATGAACTCCAAAGTGATCTCCACCGCCGACCAGATGCTCTCGTTCGTAACGCAGAATCTGTAATCAAGTCTATGAGGCGGCCATGCGGTCGCCAGCAACACCGTGAGGTAGGGTCATGAATCGCTTTGTATCTGTTCTGGCACTGAGTGGGATCACCGCACTGGCGGGCTGCGTCGCGCCGCCGCCCAAGCCGAATGACCCTTACTATGCCCCGGTGTTGCCGCGCACGCCGCTGCCGGCTGCGGCCAATAATGGCTCGATTTATCAGGCCGGTTTCGAACAGAACCTGTACAGCGACCGCAAGGCGTTCCGGGTCGGTGACATCATCACCATCACCCTGAACGAGCGCACGCAGGCGAGCAAGAATGCCAACTCGCAAATCGATAAAAGCAGCGACACCAGTGTCGGCCTGACGTCGTTGTTCGGCTCCAGCCTGACCACCAATAACCCGATCGGTGGCGGCGACCTGAGCCTGAATGCTGGCTACGGCGCCGATCGCTCCAGCAACGGCGACAGCAAGTCCGGCCAGAGCAACAGCCTGACCGGTTCGATTACCGTGACCGTTGCCGATGTGCTGCCCAACGGCATTATCGCCGTGCGTGGCGAGAAGTGGCTGACCCTCAACACCGGCGATGAGCTGGTGCGGATTGCCGGTCTGGTGCGCGCTGATGACATTGCTACCGACAACACCGTGTCGTCGACCCGCGTTGCCGATGCACGTATCACCTACTCGGGCACCGGTGCCTTTGCCGATGCGAGTCAGCCAGGCTGGTTCGACCGTTTCTTCCTCAGCCCGCTGTTCCCTTTCTAGGTGGCTACGTTGAATTTCAGAAGTCTCACCGTCGCTGCCCTGATGCTCTGCGCAGCCTTCAACGCTCAAGCCGAGCGGCTGAAGGACATCGCCAGTATTTCCGGTGTGCGTTCCAACCAATTGATCGGTTACGGCCTGGTGGTCGGGCTCAACGGTACGGGTGACCAGACGACGCAGACGCCATTCACGCTGCAGACGTTCAACAACATGCTCTCGCAGTTCGGCATCAAAGTGCCGGCGGGTTCGGGCAACGTGCAGTTGAAGAACGTCGCCGCCGTGTCGATCAGTGCCGATTTGCCGGCGTTCGCCAAGCCAGGTCAGCAGGTCGATATCACCGTTGCCTCGATCGGTAACTCCAAGAGCCTGCGCGGCGGCACCTTGCTGCTGACGCCACTCAAGGGTATCGACGGCAACGTCTACGCGATTGCTCAAGGCAACCTGGTCGTTGGCGGTTTTGATGCCGAAGGTCGTGATGGTTCGAAGATCACTGTGAACGTGCCATCGGCCGGGCGCATTCCCGGCGGTGCGTCGGTAGAGCGGGCAGTGCCGAGCGGTTTCAACCAGGGCAACAGCCTGACGCTGAACCTCAACCGCTCCGATTTCACCACCGCCAAGCGCATCGTCGACAAGATCAACGATTTACTCGGCCCGGGCGTGGCTCAGGCCATCGACGGCGGGTCGATCCGGGTTAGCGCACCGCTCGATCCGAGCCAGCGCGTCGACTACCTGTCGATCCTCGAAAACCTTGAAGTCGACCCGGGTCAGGCGGTGGCGAAAGTCATCATCAACTCGCGCACCGGCACCATCGTGATCGGCCAGAACGTCAAGGTATCGCCGGCCGCCGTCACTCACGGCAGCCTGACCGTGACCATCACCGAAGACCCGATCGTCAGCCAGCCTGGACCTCTGTCCAATGGTCAGACGGCCGTGGTGCCACGTTCGCGTGTCAACGCGGAGCAGGAAGCCAAGCCGATGTTCAAGTTCGGCCCGGGCACCACCCTCGATGAAATCGTGC
Organism: Pseudomonadota bacterium; assembly: GCA_030856525.1. GTDB lineage: Bacteria > Pseudomonadota > Gammaproteobacteria > Pseudomonadales > Pseudomonadaceae > Aquipseudomonas. The sequence goes on from JALYPE010000040.1 coordinate 2,288, forward strand.
GAGCGGTGAACCAGGTCGGCGCAGCGCCAGGTGACTTGATGGCGATTCTTGAAGCGTTGAAACAGGCCGGTGCGTTGCAAGCCGACCTGATCGTGATCTGAGGACGACGACCATGGATATGCGCAAGGGTATGGGCGTCAGCGGCAACGATTCGGGGTCGTATTCGGACCTCAATCGCTTGAACCAGCTCAAGGTCGGCGACAAGAACAGCGACGGCAATATGCGCAAGGTGGCGCAGGAATTCGAGTCGCTGTTTATTGGCGAGATGCTCAAGTCCATGCGTTCGGCCACCGACACGTTGGGTCAGGAC
>JALYPE010000052.1 GCA_030856525.1 Pseudomonadota bacterium
GCCTCACTCCCGCCACAATCTTGTCCACAGCCTTGGTGGCCGCGACCATGCCGAAGGTTGCCGTCACCATCATCACCGCGCCAAACCCGCCGGCGCAGTCAAGCTTCACGCCATCGCCGACAAAACTCTTCTGCAAACAAATGCTGCCATCCGGTTTCGGGTAGCGCAGTTGTTCGGTGGAAAACACGCAGGGCACGCTGTAGTGGCGAGTCACGGTGCGAGAGAAGTTGTAGTCGCGGCGCAAGGTCGAGCGCACTTTCGAGGCCAGCGGATCGTTGAACGTGCGGTTCAGATCGCAGACCTGGATGAGTGTCGGGTCGATCTGGCCGCCCGCGCCGCCGGTGGTGATGATCTGAATCTTGCGGCGTTTGCACCAGGCGATCAGCGCGGCCTTGGCGTTGACGCTGTCGATGCAGTCGATCACGCAATCAATGTTCGGCGTGATGTACTCGGCCATGGTTTCTCGCGTGACGAAATCCGCCACCGCGTGCACCGTGCAGTCCGGATTGATGCCGCGCAAGCGCTCGGCCATTACTTCGACCTTGGGTTTGCCGACGGTGCTGTCCAGCGCGTGCAACTGACGGTTGGCGTTACTGACGCAGACATCGTCCAGATCGAACAACGAAATTTCACCCACGCCACACCGTGCGATGGCTTCCGCCGCCCAGGAACCGACGCCGCCGACACCGACGATCGCCACGTGCGCGGCGCGCAAGCGTTCAAGACCTTCGATGCCGTACAACCGGGCGATGCCTGCAAACCGCGGATCTTCTGTGCTCATGACCATTACCTAAAAAACCGGCGCGCATTATAGGGCCGTCAGCGACCAAGAGCACCTTTGGTCTATGAACGGCTTTCTTCAGGCAAGACAGAACCAAGAATTGTCCTACAAGGTCCAACGCAAAGAACTTACGGTAAATTCGACTGCCCAACGTCGGGCTTTTCCCTGTCCGCTGTACGGTCAGTGAACGCCCAGTGTAGGATGCGCGCCCCATGCCCCTAGGCAGTCAGCCGCCGACCGTTCCTTCGTTCAGCAGCCCCTGGAACCCGAAAAAGCTATGTCATCGCGTAAATTTGGACTCAACCTGGTCGTGGTGCTCGCCATCGCAGCCTTGTTTACCGGCTTCTGGGCGCTGATCAATCGCCCGGTCACCGCCCCCAATTGGCCTGAACAAATCTCCGGCTTTTCCTATTCGCCTTTTCAGCAAGGCCAATACCCGCAAAAAGCTCAGTACCCGAGCGACGACGAAATGCGTCGCGACCTGGAGATCATGAGCAAGCTCACGGATAATATCCGGACTTACTCGGTCGACGGCCCGTTGGGGAATATCCCCAAACTGGCTGAAGAATTCGGTCTGCGGGTAACGCTCGGGATCTGGATCAGCCCGGACGAGGAGCGCAACGAGCGGGAGATCCTCAAAGCCATCGAAATAGCCAACAGCTCACGCAGTGTGGTCCGCGTGGTTGTAGGCAACGAGGCGATTTTCCGTAAGGAAATTACCGCTGCCGAGCTCAGCATCATTCTCGACCGCGTTCGCGCCGCCGTGAAGGTACCGGTGACCACGTCCGAGCAGTGGCACATCTGGGAAGAGAATCCGAGCCTGGCCAAGCACGTCGACCTGATCGCAGCCCACGTGCTGCCTTACTGGGAACACGTGCCCATGGAGCAGTCGGGACAATTCGTCCTCGATCGCGCCCGCGATCTGAAGAAGATGTTCCCGAAGAAGCCCCTGCTCCTGTCGGAAGTTGGCTGGCCGAGCAACGGCCGCATGCGCGGTGGTGCGGATGCGTCGCCTGCCGATCAGGCGATCTACCTGCGCACACTGGTCAACAAGCTTAATCGCCAGGGCTTCAACTACTTCGTGATCGAAGCGTTTGACCAGCCGTGGAAGGCCAGCGACGAAGGTTCGGTGGGCGCCTACTGGGGCGTGTTCAATGCCGCACGCCAGCAGAAATTCAATTTCGAAGGGCCGGTCGTCGCGATTCCACAGTGGCGCGTATTGGCGGTCGGTTCTGTAGTGCTGGCGCTCCTGTCGCTGACCCTGCTGATGATCGACGGCTCTGCCCTGCGCCAACGTGGCCGCACCTTCCTGACCTTTATCGCGTTTCTTTGCGGTTCGGTCCTGGTGTGGATCGGTTATGACTACAGCCTGCAATACAGCACGTGGTTCAGCCTGACCGTAGGAATACTGCTGGCGCTCGGTGCACTCGGGGTATTTATCGTACTGTTGACCGAGGCGCATGAACTGGCCGAAGCGGTCTGGACCCACAAGCGGCGTCGCGAATTCCTGCCCGTGGTGGGTGATTCGGACTACAGGCCAAAAGTCTCGATTCACGTGCCTTGCTACAACGAGCCGCCGGAGATGGTTAAACAGACTCTCAACGCGCTGGCCAAGCTCGACTATCCGGATTTCGAAGTCCTGATCATCGACAACAACACCAAGGACCCCGCTGTCTGGGAACCGGTACGCGATTATTGCGAAACCCTCGGCCCGCGCTTCAAATTTTTCCACGTCGCACCGCTGGCGGGATTCAAGGGTGGCGCGTTGAATTACCTGATTCCGCACACCGCCAAGGATGCCGAAGTGATTGCCGTGATCGACTCGGATTACTGTGTCGATCCAAACTGGCTGAAGCACATGGTGCCGCACTTCGCCGATCCGAAAATCGCCGTGGTGCAGTCGCCGCAGGATTATCGCGACCAGAACGAAAGCACCTTCAAAAAGCTCTGCTATGCGGAATACAAAGGCTTCTTCCACATCGGCATGGTCACCCGTAACGACCGCGACGCGATCATCCAGCACGGCACCATGACCATGACTCGCCGGTCTGTGCTTGAAGAACTTGGCTGGGCTGACTGGTGCATCTGTGAAGATGCGGAGCTGGGATTGCGTGTGTTCGAGAAAGGTCTGTCGGCGGCGTACTACCACACCAGTTATGGCAAGGGACTGATGCCCGATACGTTTATCGACTTCAAGAAACAGCGGTTCCGTTGGGCCTATGGGGCGATTCAGATCATCAAGCGTCACACCGCGAGCCTGTTGCGTGGCAAGGACA
>JALYPE010000072.1 GCA_030856525.1 Pseudomonadota bacterium
CACCCGCGAGCCGGGCAACGAAATCGGCCAGTTGTTGCGCAAGGAGCGATTCGTCTGGGCCGAGGCGCAGTGCTTCAGCGCGCACGAACAGACGCCTTTGCCGCTGGCGATGTTCAACAGCGACTGCTTCTGCCGGGTGTGGGCTTGCAACGCGCTGGATGCGATGGGCCGCGACTACCGCGTGGCCTACAACAGCTCCAGCCTGTCGGCGATCATGGCGGTGGTCAGTGCCGGACTGGCGGTTACCGCACAGCTGGAAAGCCTGATCACACCGGATCTGCGTATTCTCGGTGAGGCTGAGGACCTGCCGCTATTGCCGGAGGCCAGCATCATGTTGCTGCGTAACCTGCACAATCCTTCGCCGATCACCGAATGCCTGGCGGAGCACATCGTTGAAGGCTTTAAACTTTAAAGGCGAGCATCACCGCGCACAACACCAGAAAACCGCAGAAAAGCCCACGCAACAGCCGTTCCGGCAGGGCGTGGGCGACTTTCACACCCCAGCTGATACTCAACAGACCGCCGACTGCCAGGGGCAAGCCAATCATCCAGTCCACCTGATGATGCACGGCATAGGTGGCGAGCGTGACGCCGGTACTCGGCAATGCCAGCGCAAGCGACAAGCCTTGGGCCACCACCTGAGTCGTGCCGAACACACTGGTGAGCACCGGCGTTGCGACCACCGCCCCGCCCACGCCAAACAATCCGCCCATGGTCCCGGAAGCTGCGCCGAGCACGCCCAGCCACTGCCACGAATAACGCATCTGTGCAGAAGCCGGTGCGTTGCCGGTGAACATGCGCAACAGGTTGTAAGCCGCCAGCACGACCAGGAACGCGACAAATCCCAGGCGCATGGTTTGCGCGTCGATGCCCACCGCCCAGATCGATCCGAGCCAGGCGAAAACGAATCCCATCGACGCCAGCGGCAGGGCGTGCCGCAGTTCGATCTTGTTGCGCTGGTGATAACGCCACAGCGCCAGCATCACGTTTGGCACGACCATCACCAATGCAGTGCCTTGGGCTATTTGCTGATCGAGGCCGAACAATACGCCCAGCAACGGAATGGCAATCAAACCGCCGCCGATGCCAAATAGTCCGCCGAGGGTTCCCAGGGCGGCGCCAAATACCAGATACATCAAACACTCGATCACGACTAGTTTCCTTTCGTTGCAGGCTTCCCATGCTACGCAGTCGAGTCTGGTGCGGAAACGCATAGCAACGCACAATGGCTATGCCAATTTCGCACAAGCACTCGACCATGAATCCCAATCAACTGACAGACCAGTTAGGCCTGTTTCTCGACGTATTGGAGACCGGCAGTTTTTCCGCCGCTTCCCGTCGCCATCCTATGACGCCCTCCGCCGTAGCGCGACGTATCGATAGTCTGGAAAACGCCGTCGGCAGCCAATTGTTCATCCGCAGCACCCACGCCGTGCGCGCCACGCCGGCCGGGCTGGCATTCGCCGAGCGGGCACGGCGGATCGTCGCCGAGTTGCAGCTCGCCCGTGCCGAAGCGGTGTCGCTGAGCAGCGCGCCAGAGGGCCTGATCCGGCTCGACGCGCCGGCGGCTTTCGGGCGACGGCACCTGGCGCCAGTGATCGCCGACTTCCTGATGCTGTATCCCGGCCTCGACGTGCAGCTGCACCTGATCGAAAGCTTCGTCGACATGCAGGGCTTGAATCTGGGCAAGGTCGATCTGGTGCTGCGCGCCGGGCAAATGGTCGACACCCGGCTGGTCGCGACGCCCTTGGCGAGCATGGTACGCATTGCCTGCGCCAGCCCCGGTTACCTGCAGCGGCGCGGGGTGCCGAACGATCCGGAGCAGTTGGCAGAGCATGATGGACTGGACTGGGATGGCCTCGCTCCACCGTTCGCCTGGCGGTTTGAACGCGACGGACAAATGCACTTGCACCGCCCCGGCCGTATCCGCATGAGCGCTAACAACGCCGAAGCGCTGCTGTGCGGCGCGTTGGCCGGGCTGGGAATCGCCCACTTGCCTACCTGGCTGACCAGCGAATGCCTGCTGCGCGGCGAACTGCTGCCACTGTTTTGCGAAAACGGTCTGCCGCCCGCAGAGACCACCGGGATTTACGCCCTGCGTCTGGAACAGCAACCCAACTCGCGCAGCCGCTTGCTGCTGGAATACCTGAAAACCCGCTTCAGCCCGGTACCACCGTGGGACCTTGCGCTGAAATCCACGCTGGACCGGCACTAGGTCAGAATTATCTGGCGCATTAAAGATTCGCCCGCTAGATTCATGATGATCACTGATCAAGGCTTTGAAATGACGACCAAGCGCAACACCCCGGATAACTGCGACGACCTGCTGCTGGACAATCAGGCCTGCTTCGCCCTGCATTCGACTTCGCTGTTGATGACCAAGGTCTACAAGCCGCTGCTGCAGGCACTGGGGCTCACGTATCCGCAATACCTGGCGATGATGGTGCTGTGGGAACAGGACGGTTTGACCGTGGGAGAAATCAGCACGCGGCTGTTGACTGATCCAGGCTCGCTGACGCCGTTGCTGAAACGCCTGGAAGTGGAAGGATTGCTGAGCCGTACGCGCAGCCGTGAGGATGAGCGTGTGGTGATTGTCGAGCTGACCGAACAGGGCCGCGCATTGCGTGACAAGGCCCGCGGCATTCCGCAGTGCATACTCGGTGCCACTGGTATGTCAGTTGAGCGCCTGCAAAACCTGCAGGCGGAGCTGCAAGCGCTGCGCAGTCATTTGCAAGACAGCCTCTAACTCCCACACACCTTCGATCTGCAGGAGCAAGCTTGCTCGCGATGGCGGTATGTCATTCACCCTTTTTCACTGACTGACACACTGTCATCGCGAGCAAGCTTGCTCCTACGAGCCGAGTCGTTAAAAATAATTCGCACGCCACCCTCGCCCCTTCGATCGCTCTAGCTCGCTAATTTCATCGACATTCTGTTGCACGCCATTTCGTTCAGGGCAGAATTTTCAAAAATTTATCTTGCGCGCTAAATATTTGCGCGATACATTCATCTCGCACTTACTTAGCGCGCAAACATTTAGCTCGAATAAATCCAAATCGAACGAGGCAGACACCATGCAAACTCTCTACACCGCAATCGCAACCTCCACTGGCGGCCGTGACGGTCGTGCGGTTTCCAGCGACAACATCCTCGACGTCAAACTCGCCACCCCTAAAGAACTTGGCGGTGCCGGTGGTGCAGCGACCAACCCGGAACAATTGTTCGCTGCCGGTTACTCGGCCTGCTTCATCGGCGCGCTGAAGTTCGTTGCCAGCCAGACCAAACGCAGCATCCCTAACGACGCCGCGATCACGGCCCATGTCGGCATCGGTCAGATCCCTGGCGGTTTTGGTCTGGACATTGATCTGCACATCAGCCTGCCAGGTCTTGAACAAGCCGATGCGCAGTCGCTGGTCGACGCCGCCCACCAGGTTTGCCCGTACTCCAACGCCACCCGTGGCAACGTCGATGTGCGCCTGCACGTCACCGTCTGATCCCTGAACCAAGGCCGAACAGGAAAACCACATGAACACTTTCAGCAAAGTCTTGACCGGTACCCTTCTCGCCCTGTCCGTCCACAGCGCGTTTGCGGGCGAAGGGGTTGAACACAACACCCAGGCGTTCCTCGACGTGTTGAATGCCGGCACTGGCAAGCCGATTGAACAGCTCACCCCAAACGAGGCCCGTGCTGTGCTGGTGGGTGCGCAAGCCGGGGTGAAACTGACGCTGCCGAGAGCCGATGTCAGCGAGAAAACCATTCAGGTCGATGGCCGACCGCTCAGTCTGACCATCGTCCGGCCGGCCGGGGTCAAAGGCGAGCTGCCGGTGTTCATGTTTTTCCACGGCGGCGGTTGGGTGCTGGGAGATTTCCCGACCCACGAGCGGCTGGTTCGCGACCTGGTGGTCGGTTCGGGTGCGGCGGCGGTGTTCGTCAACTACACACCATCGCCGGAAGCGCATTACCCCGTGGCAATCAACCAGGCTTACGCCGCGACGAAATGGGTGGCCGAGCACGGCAAGGAGATCAACGTCGACGGCAAGCGGTTGGCGGTGGCGGGTAACAGCGTCGGCGGCAACATGGCGGCAGTCGTTGCGCTGATGGCCAAAGACAAGGGCACGCCGGCTATCAAATTCCAGGTGTTGCTGTGGCCAGTGACCGATGCAAATTTCGACACGGCGTCTTACCAGCAGTTTGCCGAGGGGCACTTCCTCACCCGAAACATGATGAAGTGGTTCTGGGACAACTACACCACCGACGCCAAGCAGCGTAACGAAATCTATGCTTCGCCATTGCGAGCGACCACCGCGCAACTCAAGGGCTTGCCCCCAGCGCTGGTGCAGACCGCCAGTGCCGATGTGCTGCGCGACGAAGGTGAAGCCTATGCTCGCAAACTCGATGAAGCGGGTGTGCCGGTTACCGCGGTGCGCTACAACGGCATGATTCACGATTACGGTTTGTTGAACGTGGTGAGTCAGGTGCCTGCGGTGCGTTCGGCGATGCTGCAGGCGTCCGAGGAACTGAAACAACATCTGAAAAAATAACGCATTACAAATGTGGGAGCGGGCTTGCTCGCGAA
>JALYPE010000655.1 GCA_030856525.1 Pseudomonadota bacterium
AAGAAGGCGCGTTCCATTACGTCACCAAACCGGTGGCGCTGCCGGAGCTCAAGCTGTTGCTGGACAAGGCTCTGGCGACCGAACGAATGGAGCGCACGCTGTCGTTCTATCAAGAACGCGAGGCCCAGAAGTCGGGCGTCCAGGCCTTGATAGGCGACTCGGCGCCTATGCAATATTTGAAAAGCACCATCGGCCAATTGCTCGACGCGGAACGGCGGATGGCCAACGCCGACCTGCCGCCTGTGCTGGTGGAAGGCGAGACGGGCACCGGCAAGGAACTGGTCGCCCGCGCCCTGCACTTTGACGGCCCGCGCAGCAAAGGCCCGTTCATTGAATTCAACTGTGCCTCGATCCCTTCCAACCTGGTGGAGTCGGAGCTGTTCGGCCACGAGAAGGGTGCATTCACCGATGCCAAGGACCGCCGCGTTGGCCTGGTCGAGGCGGCTGATGGCGGCACGCTGTTTCTCGATGAAGTGGGCGAGATGGACCTGCTGCTGCAAGCCAAACTGCTGAAGCTGCTGGAAGACCGGACCATTCGCCGGGTCGGGTCGGTGAAGGAACGCAAGGTCGATCTGCGCGTGATCAGTGCCACTAACTGCAATCTCGAGCAGATGGTGCAACAGGGCAAATTCCGTCGCGACCTGTTCTTTCGCCTGCGCATCATTTCGATCAAAGTGCCGCGTCTGTACGCGCGCGGTGAAGACATCCTGGTACTGGCCCGGCATTTCCTGGCGATCCACGGCAAACGTTATGGCAAACCGCACCTGCATTTCAGTGATCAGGCCGAATCGCTGATGCTCAGTTACACCTGGCCGGGCAACGTTCGCGAATTGCGCAACATGCTTGAGCAAACCGTACTGCTGGCGCCGAGCGATACCATTGCCGCCCACCAGTTGAATGTCTGCCTGAGTTTGGTGGATGACCCGCCAGTGTTGCAGGAAGCCCAGCATCACGAGCCACGTCCGGTGTACTGCGGCAACGAGTCGATGAACCTGCCGGAAGTCGAGCGCGACATGGTGCGCAAGATGCTCGACAAGACTGACTGGAACGTCACCAAATCCGCACGCCTGCTGGGGCTGAGTCGCGACATGCTGCGTTATCGCATCGAAAAACTCGGCCTCGCGCGCCCGGACAGGCGTCAGTGGTAAACCGGATGCACCGGGCCCTGGCGGCTGAGGCACGCCAGCAGGCAAGTGGGGTCGACGACCTCTTCGTTGACGTACACACCGCGCTCCACGTCGTAGGAGCGGATGAACACGCGAACGCTGGTATCGGCCACCGTCGGCAGACGTGAATCGGTGAACACATGCTCACTGGCGATCGGGATGAAATCCTGCGGCGCCGTCGGGATGTACGTGCGCGGCGGCACCGTACTCAGGCTCGGTGGAGCAGGGTGAGCGAAGGGTTGCTTGTCGCCGTAATAAATAATGTCACTGCTGTAGTCAGTCGTTAGCGGGGGGCTCTCGCCGGCGTGAGCGGTGGTCGTTGCGCTCAGGGCAAAAGCAAGCAATAACGTCAGTTTGGCAAGTTTCATGGCAGCACCTGCGGCAGCGGTTTTTTGCACGTTTCCCCAAGGCCATTGACTATAGACTGCCGCAGCCGGAGATGCCCGGCTCCTACAGATTCCGCGTCGTTCACAGCATCCAGGTTCGCCACAACCCGCTGTTGGAGCAAGCTTGCTCGCGATGCAGGCGCCGCGGTGCATCAGTCAGCCCGCGTCGATGCCATCGCGGGCAAGCCCGGCTCCTACAGTGGAGCTGCGTCGAAGCGCTGTTGAGTGATCGGCTTCAAACCCTTGTGGGAGCGCGGCTTGCCCGCGATGACTGACTGCCAGGCACCAACAAAGCTGAATACCCAATCGCATTCGCAAGAAAACCCGCCCCCAAAATTTGGAGGCGGGCTTGAGTCAGTTGCATGGCAAACGCTAGATAGAACAGCTGGCACCCGCAAGCTCAATGCGCTTGAACTGGGCGTTGTCATCCAGCGGCGTGATGGCCAACAGTTGATCCAGGCGGATCTCCAATGGCCCATCCAACGCCTCCAGGCAGAGAAATTCCTCTTTGGTACTGGAGGTCCGCGTGGTCAGCGCTTTGGCGACCAGACGACCGCCATCGATCAACTCGATGCCCAGTCGATAGCCACGCAGACACGCGATTTCCAGGTAGTCGTGGAGGTCGCAGTTCAAAGGCTGATACGCGTTCATGACATTACTCCCGGCAACCCTGCAGTTTGATGATGAAGTGACCGTGCTTGCTGATCGCCTCGGCCA
>JALYPE010000656.1 GCA_030856525.1 Pseudomonadota bacterium
GTTTTGAGCCAGTCGCTGCTGACGGAGAGTCGTCTTGCGACTTCCTCCATGAAGTAGTCCGGTACTCCGCGGGAATACCAGTTATGCACGTTTTGAGGTTTTTCGATCTGCAGGAATTCGGCAAATCGCGTTGTGGTGATATTCGCCTCTTGGAGGAGCATTTTGAATCGCACACCGCAGGTTTTGTTCTTTTTCATGAGCAAGAGTCTACGTGCGGTACACGGGGCTTTGAATAAACGACTCGTTCAATTTCAGGGTCGAATTTACGACCGGATGTAAGACGCCCTTGCCGGAAAATAAACAGGGCCAACGAGGAGCGCGGAGCATTCAACGGCCGGTTTGTGGCGCAAGGACGCCCACAAAAAACCCCGGATCAACCGGGGTTTTCTTTGCATCCGAAGTGCAGGATCAGCCTTTGTAGGCGGCAACCGACTTCATGATTTCGGTGCGTGCCGCTTCTGCGTCGCCCCAACCTTCGATCTTCACCCATTTGCCTTTTTCGAGATCCTTGTAGTTCTCGAAGAAGTGTTTGATCTGTTCCAGCAGCAGCGCTGGCAGATCGGTGTATTCCTTCACGTCGACGTACAGCTGGGACAGCTTGTCGTGTGGCACTGCGATGACTTTGGCATCGCCTCCGCCATCGTCGGTCATGTGCAGAATGCCGACCGGACGAGCGCGGATGACCGAGCCTGGCGCAACCGGGTATGGGGTCACAACCAGCACGTCGAGGGGGTCGCCGTCGTCAGCCAGGGTGTTTGGAATGAAACCGTAGTTGGCCGGGTAGAACATCGGGGTGGCCATGAAACGGTCAACGAACAGGCAATCGCTGTCTTTGTCGATTTCGTATTTGATCGGCGCGTGGTTGGCCGGGATCTCGATCGCGACGTAGATGTCGTTCGGCAGGTCTTTGCCAGCCGGAATCTTGCTGTAGCTCATTGGGCGGTGCCCCCGTAAGTTGACCAAAAACACTTGGCCGGATTGACCAAAAAGTGGCGGCGATTATAGGCATATTCCGCCTTCGACGCCATGTACCAGAAGTCGTAGAGAACCGGGTGTCCTGTCTCACCGAGACTGCCGCTTTTTGAGCAACTTCTCGGCAGGCAGGACACTAGTCACGTGCCTGATAGACCGGGTCTTCGGCCAGAAGTTGCCGCAACCGGGCGAGCGGGTCCTGGCGATAGAAGAGCTTCAGTTGCTCATAGACCGATGGGTAAGTCTCCTGCAGCACATCCGGCGCGCTGAAGAAGTACTCGCTGGTGACCGCGAAGAATTCGGCCGGACTCTCCGCAGCGTACGGGTCGATGGCCGTTTCGGCGTCGGGATCATGCTCCAGTTGCCGATCCAGATCATCATAGGCTTCCTGCATCACTTGCGCCCAGTCGCTCACGCGCATGTCCGTGTGCAGCGGCGGCAAGCCGTTGGCGTCGCCATTGAGCATGTCGAGTTTGTGCGCGAGTTCGTGAATGACCAGGTTGTAGCCTTCCCAGCCGCCGCTGGCCATCACACCGGGCCAGGCGAGAATGATCGGGCCTTGCTGCCAGGCTTCGCCACTGTGTTCGCCGTCCCATTCGTGTTCCACGCCGCTGGCGTCGCGATGCCGCTGCGGACTGACGAAATCGTCGGGGTACAGCACAATCTCGTGAAAACCCTGATACCAGTCCAGATCGCCAAGGTGCAGCAAGGGCAACTGCGCCTGTGCCGCGAGCAACAGACGCTGCTCCTGATGGAGTTCGACGCCGGGCAGGGCGGTGAGGTGTTTGTCTTCGAGAAACAGCACGCAGGCTTCGCGCAGCCACTGGTCTTCAGCGACAGTGAGGCCATCGAGAAAGCTCAGGTGGTGGCGAACCCGTTGCCACATATCATCGGCAATCGGGTGGCGCGCGAGCCGGCGCTGGCGCCGCCAGGCGCTAAACGACCACATGCTGATTCAGCGCGACTCGACCTTGGGGTTCGAACTGCTGAAGCGGCTGCGAAACAGGCCGATGATCATCGGCACCAGCGACAGCAGAATGATTGCGACCACCAGCAACGACAGGTTTTTCTTGATGAACGGGACGTTGCCGAAGAAGTAACCGAGGGTCACCAGGCCACCGACCCAGAGAATCGTGCCGAGCACGCTAAAGCCGAAAAAGCGCGGATACGGCATTCTGGCAACGCCAGCGACGAATGGCGCAAAGGTGCGGATGATCGGCAGGAAACGCGCCAAAGTTACGGTTTTACCACCGTGCTTGTCGTAGAAGTCGTGGGTTTTCTGCAGGTAATCGCGGCGGAAGATTTTCGAGTTCGGATTACTGAAAAGCTTTTCACCCGCTGTTCGGCCGATCACGTAATTGGTGCTGTCGCCAAGAATTGCCGCCAGCATCAGCAAGCCGCCCAGCAGCACCGGGTCCATGCCGCCACCGGCTGCGACAGCACCGGCAATGAACAGCAGGGAATCGCCTGGCAGGAAAGGCATAACCACCAGACCGGTCTCGCAGAAAATCACCAGAAACAGAATGGCGTAGATCCATGGCCCGTAGTTGTTGACCAGCAAATCGAGGTAAACATCGAGATGCAGAATAAGGTCGAGCGGGTTGAAATCCATGGCGGGCACCTGTGGTAAGCGGCCCGACTCGGCAGGCCTGTGCGGATGACTTCGCGTAAGGCCTACAGACGGGTGTAGTTTTTCTTACAAGCCGAAAGGACGGCATTATACGGTTTGAGTGATGAAAAGCGCGTTGAGTTTGTAGCGGGGGGTGTCACGCAGGACCGGCGGTCAACGCGCGCTCTGTTGTAGGAGCCAGCTTGCTCGCGATCGGGTTGATCATTCAACCCAGTGTCGGCTGTAAGGCTGCTTTCGCGAGCAAGCTTTGGCCCTACACAGTGATGCTCAGAGCTCGTCGCTGATCGGCAACACGTAGTTCTTGAACTCGGTGTCTTCCTTGAAACCAATCGATTCGTAGGTTTTCTGCGCCACTTCATTATTGCTGCTGGTGGACACACGCATGCGCACGGCGTGGGTGTCCTTGGCCATTTTCTTCGCGGCGCGGATCAGGTTGTCGGCCACCAATTGGCGGCGCGCATCTTCGGCGACGTAGATGTCGTTGAGGATCCACACGCGCTTGAGCGACAGCGACGAAAAGCTCGGGTACAGCTGACAGAAGCCCATCAGCTTGTCGTCGGCATCGGCCAGAGCCAGGT